>QMNG01000001.1 GCA_003647645.1 candidate division Kazan bacterium
CAGGCCGATGCTGACAGGATCGTAGAAAAGATCCGAGCAGCCGACAAACACATAGTCAGCGATATAAAAAAGGGCGAAAGAAAACGCAGCCCTTCTCCTCCCTTTACAACCTCAACTTTGCAGCAGGCGGCCGGCACTAGTCTGGGTTATTCAGTCAAGAAAACTATGACGGTAGCTCAGCAGCTGTATGAGGGCATTGATGTCGGGTTTGGTTCGGCTGGTCTTATCACTTACATGCGCACCGACTCCACTTATATGAGTCCCGGCGCCGTGGCCGAAGCCAGGAGCTACATTGAACAGAATTTCGGCAAAGACTACGTCCCTGACAAGCCAATTTTTTATAAAACAAAATCCAAAGGCGCTCAGGAAGCCCACGAAGCTATCCGCCCCACTCATCCAAGTTTGTCTCCGGACAAAGTAGAGAGCAAGCTCAACGCCGATCAGTTCAGGCTTTATAAGCTTATCTGGCAGAGAATGTTGGCTAGCCAGATGAAGCCGGCCATTTTAAATACCCAGGAAGTTATTGTGATTTCTGCCTCTGGCCCAGAGGGCTCTCCGGCCCGGCGGGGTGAAATACAAAGCAAAGCCAGTGGCGCGTCGGTAGTATTTGAGGGCTTTGCTAAAGTATTTGACAAGTGGCCGTTCAAAGAAAACCCGCTGCCAGCGCTAAAGGAGGCAGAAATTTTGAAGCTATTAAAAGTCGATCCCACTCAGCACTTTACCGAGCCGCCGGCTCGGTTCACTGAGCCAAGTTTGGTAAAGCAACTGGAGGCGATGGGTATTGGCCGGCCTTCAACTTACGCCCCCACCATCACTACATTGGGAACCAGGGGCTATATAGTAAAAGAAAAGAAATCATTGGTTCCGCAAGAAGTGGGTATGTTGGTGAACGATTTTTTGGTTGAACACTTTCCCAACATTGTTGATTATAATTTCACGGCCAAAATGGAAGAAGATTTGGATGATATTGCTGAAGGCGTTAAAGAGTGGGTGCCGGTAGTTAGAGATTTTTATGAACCATTTATTAAGCAAGTTGAGATGAAAGAGGAAAGCGTGGAGAAACAGACTCCCAAGGATGAGGCGACAGACAAAAAATGTGATTTGTGCGGCAAGCCGATGGTGATTAAAACCGGGCGATTCGGCAAGTTTTTGGCCTGTAGTGGATTTCCTGAGTGCCGCTATACTATGCCGCTTGATGATAACGGCGAGGCTGTATCTCAAAAAACAGACAAGATATGCCCGTTGTGCGGTGCGCCACTGCTCAGAAAAACCGGGCGGTTCGGCGAATTTTACGGCTGCAGCGCCTATCCCAAGTGTAAGTATATCGAAAATTCCGAGAAGTCTGAGTTGGATGTAAAATGTCCCAAGTGCGGTGGGAAAGTCATATCGAGGCGGACGAAACGGGGCAAAGTTTTTTATGGTTGTTCCAATTATCCCAAGTGCGATTTTGCCAGCTGGGACAAGCCCGTAAAAGAGCCCTGCCCGACCTGCGGAGGGATGATGGTGGAAAAGGGAAAAAATCAAATTCCGACATGTGTTGAGTGCGGCTTTGAAGTCAAGGACTGAAAAGCTTGGGTTTTTGTATAAAAAAAGCGATCCGCACTTACCTTGAAGGTAAGGGGATCGCGTTGTGGAGTACATTGGTGCGGATGGCGGATGCCGCGCCTAAGCCATGGCTTCTTCTCCGTTGTTGGCGGATGTCGTCTCCGGTTGGACGCTCTCGGGCTCCTCCCACTTTGGCATCTGCTGATGTAGATCTTCCATGAGATCATTAAGCAAGCCAAAAAGACTGGCAGCAAGCAGATTGTGACGTAAATCAACCATGTCTGTGAGAAACGCATTTACTACCTGCTCGACGCGGGCCCGGCACGCCGCTTGGTCCTGGAGATCTATGCCTTCGTCTTTGAGGAGTTTGCGGGTATCAGCATTTTCCAAGACCTCCTTGATTAGGCGATCTCTCATGCCTTCCATGATTTCCCGCTTCAGCCGTTCGATTGCCTGCGTGAAGAACGGTTCCTTTTCTCCAGTGAAGGCTTGCATCAGCCGGTCAGCTAGGCCCACAAGTTGCTGCTGGCAAAAGGCACAATGGCCTACATGTTCTCTGATATTCTCATCGGACTCACTACTGTGTTGAAGCCGGTAGAACTGCCAGACAAAATCCGCCATCATTTCTGCAAAAGAGACGGCGTCCAAATCCTTTGGCATCTCGCGCGGCGGCAAAATGTTCCGAATACTCTCTACATTCTCAGGTTCGGGGTAGTTTTCAAGACTCCTGTCTGTCGACTCCCAGAAACGCTGCCAGATTGTTGGAGTCGGGGCGTTGAACTCCCGTCCCGCCGGCCGAGTGTATATGGATGTGAGTGTCTCCATGCCAAACACTTTGCCGAGGGCGCGGATGAGCAGCGTCGGCAGCCACTGCCAATCGGTAACGGTGATAGTCACTTTGTTCTCCTCCTCTATTGTCAAGAATACAAGACGGTAATTCTACCATTCATTCGAATCGATGCTTCAGTCTAATATAGAAACTCTCCCAAGTCAAGAAAAACTCTTGACTGGGAGCGGATTTTTGATACATGGGGATATGGAGAAGGCGCCCTTGCCGAAGCAGAGGGCGCCTATGAGTGGACAACAGTGGCCAAGATCAGTTTCTCTCAAAGAGAGCTAGCATAATTGATCAGCCGCGATCATCCTAAATTGGCAGGTCCGAGTTTTTGAATAATGTGCAGAAATAAGTGCCAGGAGCCCATACTTGGGGTTTCCCTCCACTCTCGTTTTCAAGTTCTCCCAAACTCTATCTACCGAGGTTGCTAGCTACCAGCGGTAGAGGGCAAGAGGAGGAGGTCCCAAGCTGGTGCACCTGTAGGCCAGTCTCGGGTTGCCCAGCCGACGGAAATTTTTTCTTTGCCAGAAGGCTTGGCTATCCTGGGCGCCATCCCTTTCTCCGAACTCATTGGCGAGAGATCCCGAGAGCTGTCTACAAAACCACTGAGGGCGGGAGGACCCCCAAGGTTTGTAAAAAACTCTTCTCTCGCGTCAGAGACAGGAGACCCGCGTCACCGTTTCCCGGAGGTCTCGGTTGAGAGGCGGTCTGGTGCTCTCATTATTGGACAACTAGTGGGTTGTGTCAACTGCTACAAGCTAGAATATTGACTGGGAATGGATTTTTGATTATTAATGTAAATATAGCCGCACCGGCGGCTAGGGATCTGACTCTTGAAGTTTGTTTGTGTATGCGTCGCGCATGTATTGCACTAGGGAAAACCTTGTTTTAGATCCCGGCTTGGTTTTCCCTCTTTTTAATTATGTTTATTATGAAAAAGTTTAACGGCTCAACGCGTTGAGCCGTTAAAAATGGGCTTCAAGGCTGCCTGCCTTGGGTTTTTGTCTCTAATTTAGGATTTAGTGCTTAGAATTTAGTGTTTAAGCAGCTCATCTACTATGTAGGGTATAATTAAAATATAAGGGGGTGAACCTTGAAAGAGAAAGATCGGCCAATTATTCTGGATGTTGATAAAATCATCGCTAACTTAGGCAGGCGGCGCTCTGGCAGTATCGTTTACCTGCGTGTTGATCCGGCGGGAAAGGATCGGAACTCTCTAATCGTCCAAAGAGGCAAAAGACAGGAGGGGTTTCTGCATTTGTGTCTTCCTGAGCTAAAGCACAAGCTGAGACAGATGGGATACGTAGTTGTTGTTACCCCAGAGGCCAGGCGTGTAATCAAGAAACTGGATAAGGAATGGATAGAATGGCTGGGAAGGTATGCAAGAAGTTTCGAAGATTCGGCGAGAGAAGATAAGCGCGTACGAACGATCGATCCAAGATTCAGGAATATTGTCATTGGCGGAGGTACAGCCGCTTGAAGCAGCGAGGATTATCGACTTTCTCATGACCGTTTTCCATCGAAGGGAAACGGTCTTTTTTTTGTAAAATACTTAAAAGAAAACTTGATTAAAAGCCGATTTTTGGCGCATGGAAGGCGTAAATATATATCCGGAAGACTTGGATGCCGTACCTTAATACCTTAAGGTGTGATGAAAATAGCTTGATTAGAAGCTATTTTTTTGATATATGTTAGTCGGTTCCTTAAGAACTGATCCGGAAGATTGAGATAAAAAATATCATATTGGGAGGTAATTCAGAGATGCAATGTCCCCATTGCGGTGGAAAGGTTTCAATAACAGAAGCTGGACTTTATTGCCTCAAGTGCGGCAGGCTTCTTACTCAAGATGAACTCAGTCCTGGGAATCACCGAGGTTCGGTGAGCGCGAGGGTGCCAGCTAGTACGCAGTCTCCCGCGAGAGTGTTTTTGAGAATAGTAGCTATGGCTGTTCCTTTTCTGTTTCTAATTCTGCCACAGGCCAGCTGTACAGGCCGCAGTTTTACTGGTCTCCAGCTTGTCCAAACTCTGACTAGTCCGGATGCTGTGGGAGTAGGTTTCTTAGTAAAACTGGCAGTCTTCGCTCTGGCTTTGGCCTGCACTTTAGCAGTTCTTGTACTGATAGTAGACTTGTTCTCTTCTCGTATTGTTCTCTTCGCTTTCCGGGGAGTTGGAGCTATTGGCCTAATCGCTTCTCTTTTTTCTTTTTTGGCTTCCGGCGACCGAAGTTTACAAGGACTAGACCTACGTCTGGAAGTTGGATTTTGGCTGGTAGTGATGGGCTTTGTTCTTCTGACAGCTGCCTATTTCATTCATAATCTTTTCGGCGCAGCAATCCAGAAGAATAACGGACCATGAGGAATCTTCTCTTGTTGCTTGCTAAAGGCGGTGAACTGAAAAGTTCGCCGCCCTTTTTTTGTTAGACTACAGTTTAAATATAGAATTTAAGATTTGCAAAAGAAAGTTTAAATTTTTTCTGGAGACGAGAAGGTGGCTTTTTAAGGGTCTGTTTTGTACTGAGGTAATGTTTGTCAAAATGTCATTCCCCTTCTTTATAATGGATGCATAGTGACAAAATTATATTTTCAAGTTTCCAAGAGATATGCCGATCGGAGTCAATCTCTAGGGGATTATTTTATAAAGTTTAATCCGTTTAAATATTTATTTCATATCACGGGTTTAAAATCTTTATCTAGAGTCAACGTTCATCATAAACCATTGGGTTATGCGACAGAGTTTAAAATGCCTAATAACGTTTGTGTTGATTTCCGCCAGTCGGTGCTTTATTTAGCTCTGTGTCTACTAGATCCAATGTCCCAACACAATCTGATGGCACAGCGCAGTTTCATAAGGAGAAAAACATCTTAAGCTGGCTCAACTGAGCCAGCTTGTTTTTTGGGGTGTTAAAGAAATGGCTCTGGGAACGGAAAAAGTGTTGACAAAAATTTATAGTTATATATGATAGGACTGAAGCTGGTTATATTGAATGCCAGCTGTACCTCCGAGTCCATGTGGCGGATAATTTCTGCGACAGAAACGCAGGCCCGTTTAACTTAACGGCTAGTGGTTGTTCCACACCTTTCAAGTGAAAGAATCCCCTCGGATTCTCAACTTTCAAAGGAGGTACAATTATGTCTAGCTACATGGACGAAGAGCGCTGGCTGATATTTCGCAGCACCACTGGTCGTATTGCTTTCCTCCCGGAGAGCACGATTAGGTGGTTGAAGTACCAGTCCCCAGTGGAACAGGACGAGTTCCTCGACTACTGGTTCTCCTATGAAGAAGCTGCTGCTTAGTAGGAGAGCGTTCGCCGCTAGCCCCTTCTCGTATAACGGAGGGGCTTTCGCTTGTTCTGGAGCACTTGTTCCCCGGCTCGGTAGCCTTCCTCAGGGTCAGAGACCTCTGGTCGGCGACTGGCTCGGAGAGACCCACCGGTACTTTTTGTTTGTCCAAACGGCTTGTGAGCTGTGAGTGTTACTTTTATCAAAAGTAACCAAAATGTTTTGGTACTTTTTTAGAAAAATTATTTCTTCGCTACCATTTGCTCGCCCAAATGGTAGCACCAAAGGGCGCCGCAGTTCGCCAAAGCTAGTCATTGGCTAAATTACCTTACTGTTCCCGCCCTAATGCAAGCACTCTGCGAGGCACGGGCTTCGCAACAGTAATTTAGCTCAATGACTTGCGCTTTGTCTCCAATGCGGACAAAAGACCGTGGAGAAAATATTTAAACTATCTCCAATGGCTTAGGGGTTTACTAGTATCTAGTATAAAGTGAAGAGAACATCCTTATTCTTCATTTGTCATTCTTCATTTATCATTAATTATTATTGACTGGGAGTGGGTTTATAGCATAATAAAAGTATGAGAAACATACGATGGTCTCTTTTGCTGGGCAGTGCTCTGATATTTGGAGTTGCCATAATCTTGGTATACGGAATCAGCAAGTGGTGGTCGTTTGGCAGCTCTACGACTACAGGCTATGTTCTCAGTGTCGGTATGGTTATGTTGCTGTGGCTTATTCCCTACATCATCGCTAAGAAAGTTCTGTCGAATTCGGTCGCCCGTAGGTCAGAGGCCGGGGTCCTCGGCGTGATTCTGTCAGTCACTAGCTACATTGTAATTAAAGTGGGTGATGCTGTGTTATATGCCATAGACCACCCAGTGGCTGACTGGATTAAGAATTTTAACGTGGCAATGGAGTGGGACACGTTCTTTTTAGAGCTTTTTATTCCAACCCGGTGGTTCATTTTAGCTCTTGTTGGCTTTGCGGTTTTCATCGCATACAAAAACACAGTGCCCATTAAGGAGACACCCACTCAGCCATTAGCCAAGCCAACCGACAAAAAAATTTCTCTTTGGATAACAATTTTATTGCTCTCAGCCACATTGTTAGTTATCCCCGGTTTTATGATTTTTGGTCCCAAGCAGGGCGGCTGGGAGGGGATATATTTGTTGGTCTTAATCCCTATTTTACTTTTTGCCTGTGGGCTTACTTTAATCGTTCAGTATGCGATAAAGCTGCCCAAGGTTGCTTTAATGGTTGCTATTTTGATGAACGTGCTTCTGGTGGTTGGCTATGGTTGGGGGACACTGGGTTTAGGGTGAATGAGCGTTGTGATGTGTTTGATAATATGGTCTTCTTATCTTCTGCGCAGTAAGCCATCACTGCCGTTCTGAAAAAGAGGGGAAACATTACTTTGCTAAAATAAATGGCCCAAAATCTGGGCCATTTAAAATTAGGTCTTTAAGTCTTAGGGGTTTGACAAAGCTAACTCTTCTAGTCTAGAATCGGGCTGACTTGCTCATTGACAATGAGCACAGGGAAGACCTCAAAAGGGGTCTTTATTTGTATCTTGTATTGTAAATTTCGGGAAGAGGAGGTAAGAAATCGTGTCTCACGGTCCCAATGGTAAAGATGATTCCGAGAGAGAGTACGATCAGTCGGTCAGAGAGCGCCAGGAAGCATATGAAGAAGGGCTCAAAGAGGGACAGAACATTGATGAGCAGCAGTACGACGATGATTGGCGTACTAGTTGCGGCGACAGTGATGAAGCCGGCGACGATGACTAGTTTCATGTATTTCTTGACTTGTTTTCACATGTACCGCCCGTGTGGTGTATGTTAGGGGTGTATCATCGGTAGAGTTTATCAACTTCTACTAGCATTACGCCCCTTTTCTTTTAGTTATGAGTGATAATTTTGATGTATTAATTGAACAATATACGGCTGACGGAGGCGGGAAAATTGTCCTTGATCTCGGCGCCGGTGAAGGCAAGTATTCTCTCAAATTAGCGCGGTTGGGTTTTCGGGTTTTAGCTGTTGATCTAGATACTGAGCGGTTGGAGAAATTGCGGGAGCAGGCCAAACGGCAAGGTTTTGATATCCAAACACAGCAAAGCGATGTACGCAACTTCGATCTAACGAAGCAACAATACGACTTTATCGTGGCAGTAAATTCCCTTCATTTTCTAGAAAAAAGTGAGGCATTGGATGTGATTAGGCGCTTGCATGGAGCCTTGCGTGCTCAAGGCAAGTTGCTTATGTCAGTGCATCATCAGAGCGGAAAATTGTTTGAACATTATAAATCACATAATTCGATGATTGAGCCCGGGAGTTTTGTAATATCGCCAGACAAAGTGATTAGTTTTTTTACCGAGGATGAAATAAAAGCCGCACTTAAAGGTATGAAAATAGACTATTTAGGAGTTGAACAATTTACTGACCAATCTAAAAATCAGAATGTCATCTATCTCCTCGCGCGTAAAATAGGCAACTAATTTAGTATTTTTTCTCCTTTCGAGGTGGGTCATCGGTAGTTTTGCTTGTTCTGGAACGGGTTTTTTGATAGGCTTTAAGAGATATGTTAATCTATCCTCTATATAAGCTGCTAAAATAAATGGCCCAGAATCTGGGCCATTTAGAGTTTGGGGTATAATTCAGATGTGAAACTCATTATTGTTCGACATGGAGAATCAGATATGAATGTGGCTGGCCTTAGCCAAGGGCCGGTGACTAAGAGCCACCTGACAGAGCGAGGGAGAGAGCAATCGGCCAAACTGGCTGAAAAATTGCGCGATACTAAGATAGATTTAGCATTTATTAGTTCGGCAGATAGAACCCGGCAAACTGCTGAAATCATTTTGACATATCATCCGGATGCAAAGATTAACTTTTCAAGCCAACTTTTAGAGAAAAACCCCGGCAAGTTTGCCGGTCGGCCAACTCATGAATTAAGAGAAGCCTGGCGGGCTTCCGATTTACCGTTCGGTGAATTTCAACCGGAGGGTGGGGAGAGTTGGTATCAAGCAGGGAGGCGGGTAGTTGATTTTATTGAGAAGTTGATTAAAAAGTACAAGGGTAGCGATTCTACAATCTTGATCGTTGGCCACGGTGGTGTTCTTACCTATCTCTTTATGTGGTCTGACAAGTTTGATCCCAGAACTGACAGCAAAGAGAAGTATGATCATTACCATGTGGACAACACTGCTGTGAGCGTGATAGAGGTTGACCATAACGGTCAGCCGATACTGGCTTCCATCAACGATACTAGCCATCTTGACTAACCCGCTCAGCCTCTAACCAGCTAACCTGCTTACCCACTAATTCCCTTGCCCCAAAGCCATTTTTCCTATATAAAGGAACTGCCTATCCAATGGGGTAGAGTACTTTGAGATTAGGGGATGACGCAATGAATCTTTGGATTATTGGCGTAGCCATCTTGTTGCTGGTGGGAGTACAGTGGCTGGTGTTGGTTTTTGACCGAGATCTCCGCAACGCAGGCGTTGTACGCCAGCATCCCGCCGCCGTGGGTATTACACAGTTTACACACATGTTCTTACCGTCGGCGCTGGCCGGTATGGCCTACTGTCTATTCTGGTTTGGGATTAACTGGAACCTAATGGCAGCTCAGAACTTTGGCTGTGCGGATGTGGTGGGAGCCTCGTCATGGCAGGCTGTCATCATGGCGCTGGTCCTGGCATCTATGGGAGGTCTAATGCTCTCCACCCTGGCTTTGTTCATTCCCATCGGCAATGTCCTGCTCTTCCCATTTGTGCCTTACTTGCTCTTTAAGAATAGGGGTCAGTAATCCTCGCAGTTAAGCCTCTGCGTATCAAAAGGCTTTTTTGTTTTTATTTAAGGGGTAGGGAATAGTATATACTATTTATATTTACTTTTAGCAAAGGATTCTTTGCGTCACCATTTTGCTTGCCCAAACGGCTAGTTTCCCAAGCGCTTGACGGCGCTTGACCCGTCGGGACTTTTCTAGAAAAGTCCCCCCAAAAGTCCTCCGCAGTCGTTTTCGCTATTCATAAAAGAAAACTACCTTTCCAGCTCTCGCTGAACTCGGTTGCCGCGGCGACCTCAAACATGCAGCCCCGCCAGCGGCAGTTTTCTTAATGAATTACGCTCAAACTCCAATGCTCGATAGGGAATAAAAAGCTTCCCGCTCTAGGAGCGGGTAACTTATTGAGATTTATATTTAAGTAGGTTGTTATATGCTGTCAATGTGAAGTGCCAGTCTAACCCTCAGGGAAGCTAATATCATTGACCATCCAATATCGTCTGGCGGAATGGGTTGACAGAGCATTTAAGTATGGTATGCTTAGACTGATATCCATTTATCAGGGTGAAAGGAATAAAATATGAAAGCGGATAAGGAGATTCTAGGTTTGGTCGCTCAAATGCGCAATATGCTCGACTCACTGGAGTTAAAGTTGGGTGTCAGCCAGGGCAACGACAGGCCGTCAAAGCAAGTGCAGAAGCCACGAGCCGATTATTCGGGGCCAAGTGGCGGTGTGAGGCTGCTGTTAGATGAAGACTTCTTTAAAACTCCTAAAGCTGTGTCGGCGGTAGAGAGTCGTCTGCGTCAAGAGGGACGTCACTATCGGCAATCTGTGGTTGCAATGGCCTTATTGCGTGCTGTGCGCAAGCGTCTGTTGACTAGGTTACCATCTGGCGGCAAGAAAGGACAGTGGAGTTATGTTGAAAGAAAGTAGTATTGTAAAAAAACTGCATGAATTATCTAAGCGGGTAGCCCGGCTGGAGCGATTGCTGATACTAGGCCGCCCGTCTGAGTCGGCTAGCGATCCAGTAGGGAGAGCTCCAAGTGGTTTTCGCGGCTCAACGGGAGGTGTCCGGCTGCTTATTAAAGATGGAGTCTTTAGGCAGAAGTGTCAGCTATCTGATGTAGTGGCTGCACTGACCAAAAGGGGTTATCACTACAGCCGTCAGGCAGTGCATGAGTCTCTGAGAAGACTCTCTTCGACTCATGGTCCGCTTGTGTCGTTAAAAGAAAAGGGCCGTAAAGTTTATGTTGAGAGGAGATAATTGTGAAAAGAAAAAGGTCGAAAACGAGTCTCGCTGAAAAACTTATCAAAGTTATTAATAAGGAGCCGAGGTCTGCGGAGGAGCTTCGGCGAGATTTGAAAGACAGGTTTGGGTACAATGAGAAACCAGAGGATATTAGAGTAAATCTACTTTACCTGTTGCGGCGGGAGAGGATTAAGCGGAAGAAGAGTGAGAAAATATACAAGTACCATATTTAATTTGAGAATGGCAAGGTCCGAACAATCCAAACAATCCCAACAATCCGAACAATCTGAACATATAAGACTATGAACAAGAAGATCATTCAATCACTTATCAAACGGATAAAACGACTCGAGAATCACGTCTTCGGCAGCAAAAAATCACAGCGCCCGCAGAAAAGAAAAAGTAAAAGCTTGCCGGATATTATTCTTGGGCTGAGGGATTCAGGATTCTTTAAGCAACCCCGGACAGTAAAATCAGTTTATGATAAGTTACTGCTGATGTATCATACTGATCTTAAAAAGGTAGATACAGCTCTTCATAGGCTCCGGGTTCGAAAAAAACTTCGGATAACTCATTTGTCAGATGGAAAGAAGGAGGTGAAAGCGTATGTCTGGTAAAGTGACCGATACCGAGGCGAAGATAAAGAGTATTCTTCAGCAAGAGTTTGAGAAGGGCCGCATAGATGCAATCTTAAAGCATTTCACTACTGCGAAGGAAAAATATAGAGAGGGAGATTGGGATGGTTCTATATCTAAGTCCAGCAAGTTTGTCGAAGCGGTAACAAAGATGCTATTGCGGTTTTGTGGTAAGACCCTACCAAGAACAAGGCAATTTCGTGCTGGGCAATCTTTGCGCAATCTTGAAAATGAACCTATTTCAATTGATGACGCAGTACGTATTGTAATACCGAAATGCTGTTTGTTTATTTACGAAATAGCCAGTAACCGAGGAGCTCGTCATGATACTGATGAAGTAGATGCGAATGAGATTGACGCCGGTGTAATCGACATATCAATATCTTGGGTTTTAGGCGAACTGATTCGTTTCGCTAGCAAGAGAAGTAAAGACCCCGAAGAAGCACAGGAACTAGTAGAAGCGCTCGCTGGCAAAACATATCCATTTTTCGAAGAAATCGAGGATAGATTCTACGTCAATATTGAAGGATTAAGTGCCAAAAAAACTGCTTTACTTATTCTTTATGGTCGCTATTCTCGTAGGACTAAACCAGATATCTTGCTAAAGTTAGTGGAACGACATGGGTTTTCGTCCAAAAATGCTGACATGGCTGTCAGGCGTGTAAAGAAGATTTGTGATATTAACGAGCGCGGTATGAGGTTGAGAAGCATTGGTATAAAGAAGGCTGAAATGCTCTTAACCCAATTTGGTAAATAATACTAGAGATTGGCTTCGGGGGTGCATAGCCCTCCCTAGCTCATAGAGCGACGGAGGGGTTTTTGATTTGGGCCTACCTACTGGAGGTAGGGTATAATTCAGTTATGAAGGAGAAAGTTAAAACAGTTCTAATTTTTGGAGCGGGGGCATCTTATGATTGTGGAAACCCGACAAAAATTCGGATACCTATGTCTAGAGATATCTACAACATGGGTGCCATCGACAAAATTGATCAGTTACGATCAGCCCCTACAACTTGGTCGTATATCCGGTCTAGGGCATCATCTGTGCAGATTACTATACAAACAGAGTTCGAGGGTAATACCGAAAAGTATTTGGATAGTGTTTGGGATAATCCAAGAGAACAACAGTTTATGATTGATTCTCTATACTATTTGCGCCATCTGACATCGGTAGGAGAAGTTATATCTGGTAATACTAATAATTATCAAAAGTTATTTGACTGGGTTATTAAGAAAGAAGAAATCCGACTTTCTGACGTAATAAGCTTCAATTATGATACTATCTTAGATAGCACTTTTTGCCCAAGATTCGGGATTGAAGATAATCCCAAAAGCTATCTTGGTTTGAATCGTTCTGGGCCACGATTGATTAAGCCACATGGCTCTGCCAACTGGTATGTAAAAATCCCAGTACCAGATCATGGCAAGTTGGCGCAGTATAGCGATTCCCACAGAAGATCAATGGAAAAAGTTCGTTTATGTAGAGACTTTATTCTGCAGCCAGATATAGATATAGATCAAATCAATGTGGGTGATGCTGGCAGGATTTCCGGACTCATAAGTGACCCAGGGAATATCTTGCCCAGACCCTGCATCATACTACCGTTATTATCTAAAGCGGTTGTTACGAACGTATTCCCCGAGATTATGCAAGCGACTGAGGATGCTATTAGTAAAGCTGACCACCTGATCCTAATTGGTTACAGGGGGGCGGATGACGATTTCACTAACATTTTGTCTAACAGATTATCAGTCGGCAGTAAAAAACTTGTGGTATCTACGGTTGGTATGGGTAGTGCAGTTGAGATACGAGATACATTAGTAAAGCTTGGTGCCACCGGTTTGGCAGGGTTTGCTTTCACAGGTGGTTTTACTAGATTCATAGATGTTCTAAACAGTCAGTATTCTCAATCCGTTGTGGATTTTGTTGGTGATGGTTATCTTTGTGTAAGAGACTTCAGGATAAAAAAAGACTTTATGGAGCAGTGGGTAGCTAGACCTATTAGCGATTCAGGTGTTTTATTGAGTAACGATTTTGAGAGACTAGTCAAAGGTCAGGAAATAGCTCCCGGGGCTGGTTTTTGATTTGGGGTATAATTGGAATATGGGGACAACAAAGAGGCAATTGGGCCAATTTTTTACAACCAATGCAGACTATATTTTGCAGGGTTTTGAGCGATATGTAGCAGGTAAAGATGTAACGGATCCTTTTGCTGGTGGAAGTGATCTTCTGTTATGGTCTCAAAATCACGGTGCTAAAACGGTGCGGGGGTTTGATTGCGATAAAAGATATGTAGATGATCGGATTATTTTTAAAAACGATTCAATCAATTCTCCTGGCAGTTATAAGTTTGTATGTACTAATCCTCCCTACCTACACAAAAACAAAGCCGACAAATTAACCAAAAAGTTATTTTTTAATGGGGATCATTCGGTCTTTGAGGACCTGTACCAGGTATCGATATTTTCTATGCTGGGAGCAGAGGAAGGTATTGTTATAATACCACTCAACTTCCTCTGTGCTGATAATTCTCGTAAGATACGGAATTTATTCTTTGAAAAGTTTAAGATTGTTAAGCTTAATATTTTTACTGAGCAAGTTTTTCACGACACGACTTACAATGTAATCTCTTTCTATTTTAGGAGGTGTAAGAAAACAGCTGATGTATATACAATCCCCGCATTGGTTTTACCAGAGCATAGAGAAATATCATTGACTATCGAAAAACGGCTAGGCTGGAAATTAGGTGGTGAGTTCTTAGCACGGGTGAATGGTACCAACAGTAAAGGAGTCATGCGACTCACTCAAGATATGATTCATGAGGGTCCCCATCAAGTTCTGCTATCCGTACAGGATTTGAAACAGGCAGCAATGTGTTGGGTAGACAGCTCCACGAAGAAGATGCTTAAGCAGAATATTCTACTTTTAAGAGCGATAGATAGTAAGAATAGTCATAAAATTAGGTTAGAAGACATTAGACAGTATGGTGTAGATGGATTAGTGGGTAAATCAACTTCACGCAATATGGCTCACATTATATTCAAGGAACCGTTGTCAATTAATGAACAGTTAGAGCTGATAGATAAATTCAATAGCATGTTAAATAAACATCGCGAAAGATATTTTTCATTCTTTCTGACCAATTATCGTGATAACAACCGGAAAAGAATTTCTTTTGATTTCACATATAAATTCATAAATTATTTAATCTCCTCACAGCGGACGTTGGAAGGAGTAATGAGATAAGTTGCAAATAATTGTTATGAATAAATGGGTTAAAAAGAGTCTGGATTTAGCAGCTTCCCCCGGTTATCTGGATAAGTTACATGACATCTACCCTGTAGACATCAGTGTGGTGCGACAGATAGGTTCCCAAGTAGAGCAGTCTATCAAAGCGGCTTTTAAAAGTAGGAATAAAGAGAGATTGATAACGACTTTGCTTGATTTAGAGCGTTTTCCAATTGATGAACCATATGTAGGATTTATTCGTAAGAACAGAGCTGCACTGGGCAGGAATCCCAAGACAGTACGACGTATCTACAGAAGGCTCGAAGAACTAGGTTTGCCAGGTATTCTCGAAGGCGTGAGTAAACCACCGTCACCATCGCGTAAAATGGGCCCCGCATTTAAAAAATGGCTACACAGTCTCGGATATCCTGTTCTAAGTGCTAGGGAGATTTTAGAGACCAGAGAAAAAATTGCTGTTTTGTCAGGCAGTGATGCTGCTCTCAAGAAATTTGCCAAACATGAATTAGGATACCGAGGAGGTAAAGGATTAGACTTGGTTATGAAGGTGGGAGAAACATTCTTGATCGGAGAAGCAAAATTTATGTCAACTGGCGGCGGAACTCAGGATAAAAGTTTTCGAGAGAGTTTACGTTTTGTCAAGAGTTCTAGTGGTAATGCGATACGAATTGCGGTTATGGATGGCATTGCCTGGGCACGACCCTTTCAACAGAGGTCATCCAAATCACTGACTTTATATAAAAGCGTGGAGAAATTGGGTGAAAAGCAGGTAGTGCTGAGTGCCTTATTGCTCAAACAATTTATTAATTCATTGGCATAGAAATTGCTCGGATTGTCCAACGGCTCAACGTGTTGAGCCGTTGGGGTTTTGGGGTAGAATAAAACCATGCATTGGTGGGTTTGGTTTATTTTAGGTTTTGTGGTGGCGTTGGGTGTTGTGGCCTGGGCTTTACTTAGCGTACGGGGCAAGAATGACCCGTCTACGCCGAAGGCTTCGCCGGGCCTGCCTGATGACTTGATAAGCCATCAGGCGCGGGAAAAGGCAGAGAACCTAGGGAAGATCAAGGGTTTGTTTGCAAGGCAAACAAAAGTGGCGAATGATGATGTGCAGACACTCTTGGGCATCTCCGATGCCACTGTGACGAGGTATTTGGATGAGTTAGAAAAACAGGGAATTATCCGGCAGGTCGGGCAGACTGGCAAGCATGTTTATTACGAAAAAATCTAACGGCTCAACGCGTTGAGCCGTTGAGCTTATCCACCCAAGCGCGAGGCTTTTGACGGGGTTTTGGAGTAAAATAAAACTATGGAAAATAAAATCAAGAAAATTAGGAAACTAGCGCAGGATGTTTATAAATCCTTGGGTTCAGGATTTCCGGAGGTGGTTTATGATCGGGCGATGCAGGTAGGGTTGAGATTGCAGAAGATAAAATATGATAGCCAGAAAGTTGTTGAGCTGAAGTATAAAGATCACTATGTCGGAGAAGGTTTCCCGGACATTATTGTGAACTTCGGCAAAGATAAGATGGTGGTGGAGCTGAAAGCTGTCGGCGGGACTTTGGGCGGTGCCGAAGAGCAGCAGATAAAATCCTACATGAAGTTGCTGAAAATTAAGAATGGCCTGCTTATTAACTTTCAACAACCCAGAAAAGACGGTAAGACCAGTCTGGAGATTAAGGAGATAGAGGGTTAATGGAGAATGAAGAATTAAGAATTAAGAATTAAGAATTAAGACATTGGTATATTTTCTAAAATTAATTATGAATAAAACATTACTTTGGATTATTGGAGCTGTCGTTATAGTTGGAGTCGGCGTAGGTAGTTACTATTGGGGTGCTTGGGGAACTTCCCCGGCGGAAGTTGAAATGAATGGTTCCGATGAATCAGTTCAACCGATCGGAGATATCGCTGATCAAACTGCTGGTCAAAACACTTCTCAAAATACTTCCCCAATCATTGAGGATGAGGAAAGTCCTGTCGGGGAATCAACCACACCTACGATTACTCCTGCCAAATCAAATTGGAAGACCTATTATTCCGAAAAGTTAAAGATTGGTTTTAGCTATCCGCCAGAAGTGGAGGATCGGCCCTATGATGGTGCACATTTTGCCGATGTGTTGGTTAAAGAGAGTGGTAATAAAATAACATTTGTAGTAGGTGGTTATGATGATGAGATAATTGAACGGCGAGATGATAAGCTCCCTAGTGAAACGGCTCGAGAAGCTTTTGATCGTTTAGTAGTTGGCGCCTGGGAAGCTGAGGTTGGCATGCCAATAGTAGAACCTTGGTATGATCCTAATTATCCGACTACTCTCCTTGTGCTTTGGGTAGGACATGATAGCTTGATTGGGGTTGATAATCACGAAATTATTAGAAATTCGATAAAAGTTTTTGGTTAAAACAGGGTGGGAGTATCAAAAAAGACGGCAAGGCCAACTTGGAGATTAAGGAAATTAAAGTTTAGAACAATGAGAATTAATCCATACAAGCCCAAAGATTTTGATGAATTTTGGGAGTCCCGAGTTAATAAGTGGATGGTTGATGGAATCAGGAGTTGTGTTGTTAGTCAAACAAATATTGGAGCAACAACTTTGATATTTTGCTATATTGATTTTTTTGGCAGTTTGTTAAAGCGAAGGGGAAGCCCCCGAGAACGTTTTTATATAATGGTTGATAAATATTTCGCTCCCTATAATAAAAAATATAATACGTATAAATGTACATTATATGAAAATTTTCGTTGTAGTTTAGTACATGAGGGAATTATGAAAAAGGGTACTGGTATTTTTAGAAGTGACAATCCTGAAGATCGTGACTACCAGCATTTTGGTAATCATAATGGGGCTTTGTTTTTAGATTTAATTCAGTTAAGTAACGATTTTTATTCGGCCATTAAGGATTTGAAACGAGACATCGATAGCGATAAAAAACTGAAAAACCGTGTACTCAAAAGGGTTAGAGATGATTTGAAATGGTCTTTACCAGAAGAAATTAACTCATGATTTTTTTAGACTTATACACTTCATGAAGTGTATAAGGTTTCGGGAGTATAATTTAAATATGAAGAAGAAAAAGTCATCCACCACGAAAATAGTATTTCCTCAGTTAGACAAATACTTAATCATCGCAGCTGTGTTAGTCAGTGGCTATTTTGTTATCAGCTTTGTTATACAGGGGATACAGGATGCTAGTTCTCAATATCATGAACAAAAACAAGCTCGGTTTGAACAATCGTTCATAACCTGTTACGAACAGTATCCACAGGTGAGGTCACAAAAATTAAATAAAATGTATAGGGACCTTACAACAATTCCTCAAAGTTCGTGGGAGAGAATGACAACAAGAGTAGATTATTCTAGGTATAGATTTGATTACAGTTCTGTGCCTGAGGAGTTTGCCAATTGTATGAAAAATTATCGTTAGGGTTTGGGGTGTCTGGGATTGACATTTTTCCAGATCTGTGCCAGGCTTTAAGTAGTTAAGAATGACAACTAGGAATATCAAGAGTGTGGTGAACCTCCAACGCAAAAGCTACGGAGGTCAGGATTTCTAAGATTTAGGAGTTCTGGGGTACTGGCCCTATGATCCACCGGCAACCTGCTTATCAAGGCAAGGTGCCAAAGCCAGCCCATAAGGGAACGATATATTAGTATGACTTCTCTTGTGATGGAGAAGTTTTTAAGTCATGGAGGTTACCATGGTAGAAAAAGAAAAAAGAAGTTCAACTAAGGCTATGAAAAAGAGTATTCAGAGCCTGCCCCGAAAGGACAGAGAACTTGTCCGGAAAATCCTCAAAATGAAAAAAGAGGAGCTAATCAAAAACATTCTTAAGCTCAAAACTCGCGGTGGGCAAGGAGTTGGTATCTATGGTCGCGAGGTATGCGAATTGTGTGGGCAAAAGGGTAATTTTAATGGGTGGGCTGATGCAATGAGTTCTCATGGTTCTGGTCGGTTTGTTTGTCCGAGATGCCGTGGCAAAGTTCAGCATGGCAGTGGAGGAGTAGATTCAGACTTACTGGATTTAGAAATCAAAAAACGCAAAAGTAGATATTGCTCTGCTTGTGGCACCAAAACGCCCATCGATCCTAAAAATAAAGAGGATGTCAGGAAAAATGATTTTCGTTGTCTTGAGTGCACCATTAATGAATTTCAACCTGATCCCCGACTCCGCTATCTCCTCTGGGAAGCTTCTCGTAGCGGCGAGGATGCCTTGCGAGCTACATATTGTTCGATGATTGGCGCGAAGAGAGCTATAGATGAGATGATGCAGGGGAAGAAGAAAGAATAGGCCAACTTGGAGATTAAGGAGATTAAGGTATAATGCGTTTGTGACAATTAGGAATATCAAGAGTGTGGTGAACCTCCAACGCAAAAGCTACGGAGGTCAGGATTTCTAAGATTTAGGAGTTCTGGGGTACTGGCCCTGTGATCCACCGGCAACCTACTTATCAAGGCAAGGTGCCAAAGCCAGCCCGCCTCGGTGGTATTCTCCACGGGGCACGGCAAGGGAACGATATATATTAGATGAAACTTCTCTTGCAAATGAGGAGTTTTTAACATTTTGGGAGGAAAAATGAGAACTGCAGAATATGTGATGCCGGGGCATCCGGATAAGATATGTGATGCAATATCAGACAAAATTTTGGATGCGATTGTGGCTCAGGATGAAAATGCTCGTGTAGCGATAGAAACAATGGGTGGGCACGGGAAGATCTGTATCTTTGGCGAAGTGAAAACCTCCGCCGAAGTGGATTATGTGAAGTTGGCCAAGGAAGTGTTACATGGACTGGGCCTTCCGACGGATTACGAATTTATTATCAATGTAGCTGAGCAATCCCCGGATATCACCCAAGGTGTAGATACCGGCGGAGTAGGAGACCAAGGAATAATGGTCGGATACTATACTAAAGAAACGCTGGAAGGTTTGCCGTTGCCATTTGCGCTATCGAAAAGGATCTGCGAAAAGTTGTTTGCGATCGGCCCGAAGTTTGGCCTAGGGCCAGACGGTAAGGCGCAGGTAACAGTAGAGAATGACAAGCCGACTGTTATTGTAGTATCGGTACAGCATCAAGAAAAGGTATCAGTAGAAGAAGTGCGAAAAATTGTGAAACGTGAAGTGTTGGAACCGATATTTGGTGATTTATCGGATGTAAAATTGTTTATCAATCAAACGGGCAGATTTGTAATCGGCGGGTTTGATGCGGACACTGGTTTAACCGGGCGCAAAATAGTTATCGACGCTTACGGGCCGGAAGTGCCAGTCGGCGGGGGAGCATTCTCTGGCAAGGATAAAACTAAGATGGATAGAACTGGAGCAATTCTGGCAAGAGAGATGGCAAGGAAGATCGTGGAGGAAGAAAAGGTCGATTGGGCAAAAGTAACACTGGCATATGCGATAGGGGTGAGGGATCCCATTATGGTAAATGTGGAAAAAGGATAGGTTTTTCTTGGCTAGGAGCGGATTTTCTTGTATTAAATCTCATTTTTATTATACCGGGGGCAACTTTTTGTCCCTTGAAAACAGGGGAAAATTCAACAAAAGGAGTGTAATCTACGATGAAACAGCTATATACAGTTGTTTTTCTGTTTTTCATTTTTCATTCGACATTCTTTGTTTATCATTAATTATTATTGACTGGGAATGGGCTCTTTTAGTATAAAGTAAATGGCTCTTTGACAAAATCTGTGAGCCAAAGGAGGCAAGAGAAAGGTGATTATAGAAACCTTTCTTCTGAACTGTGCGTTGGCCACCCTCACTGGTCTCGTTGTTGGTGGAGCCGTCAAAAGCGTTGTCCGTCACGGCGAAGACGATGACGATTCATCGTACAGTTTAGTGAGGTCACCAGGATCCAGCCCTCTGCCTTATCAGCAGTACACTCCTTATACTCCGTCCTCCTATTACGGAGAAAGCACGGTCAAGCTTAACAAGGATGTGGCTGAGATCATGGGGCGGGCGACAACCCTTACCAGTCAGCATCGCAAGGAAGAGCACGGATTTAGTATGGTAGCGCAGCTGTTGGCATCGAACCCTTCGTCTGAGGAAGCAAGCGTTAGCATGTTCAAACGCCGGGAAAACAGTTTCCTCGGATTCACTTGGGGCGAGATGGTCGAAACCGAGAGGTATGTGGCCAAGAGGTGGTAATCACGCCATTACTACAAAAGGACGGGATGCTGGTGTTTGCTTTTTGAGGCATCTGAGGAAGGGTGCCCAATAAGGCAATCACTAAATCACACAAGTTGAATAAGTTCTCGGTAGAAGGGGTAGGCTTCATGGACTCACATGTGTTTCAAATCTTTGCTGCCGGCGTTAGCCAGCACGCCAGATAGTCGTCTCCACGGAGGGAGACGACTTTTGCTTTTTGTAGAGAAAAGGGCCTGTATAAGTGGGGCACGGGGGTAGAGGAGCTCGGTGAACGCCAGCCCAAAGACTGGGTCGGCAGGATCTGACGATGATTCCTGTTTCTCCCCGCAGTTAAGCCACTGCGTTAACAAAAGGCTTTATTGTTTATTTTGATTGGGGGTGGGTTTTATATTTTTAATTTCAAGTCATTAATATTTTCTTTAAATAGCGGGAGGGATAAATACCTCAGCCGGGTGAGGTGTTTGGCGCGGCGCGGCGCCCTGAATCCTACATAGTTTGGGGTTTTGGGAGTAAAATAAAAATATGAAGAGGCGTCTTCTTCTCACTTTTTCGTTGGTGCTGACAGCAACTTTGCTGGTTGCCTGCGGCAAATCATCAAATTTGGAATCAATTAACACTAATAAAATTATGGATAACTTAGTTCTTGCAAGCCCTGCTTTCACTGAAGGCGGCTCTATTCCGGCCAAATATACCGGCGAAGGGGAAAATATCAACCCACCGCTTAAGATTTCAGGAGTGCCTGAGAATGCTCGGAGTCTTGTTTTGATTATGGATGATCCCGATGCCCCAATGGGGGTTTGGGACCACTGGATCGTCTGGAATATTCCTCCTCAAACAGCGGAGATTAAGGAGGGTGAATTGCCCGCCGGCGCCGTGGTGGGAACAAATAGTTTTGGCAACCAAAACTATGGCGGGCCTTATCCGCCTCCCGGTCCGGCCCACCGCTATGTTTTTAAACTCTATGCTCTAAACCAAGGTCTTGACCTTTCTGCTGGAGCTAAGAAGTCGGAAGTGGAAAAAGCCATGGAAGGTAAAATCCTCGCTCAAACCACTTTGACGGGCAAATACAATCGCTGAGTTGTTTAGACCTGCAAGGATTTAGCCCAGCGGATTTTTCTTGACTGGGAACGGATTCTTTAGTACAATTCTCGTATCTTGCACCATATTAAGGAGGTATGATTATGTCGGCGGAAGAGACAGAACGGCCTAAAATGCAACAGGTCTCAGAGAATCTTTTTTTGGTGCCGGAGGGTGTTCTAATCTTCTGCCCTGGCCATGATTTCGGCGGCCGATTTGATTCACCCTTTCAATGCCACCAAGAATTCTTTGACCAGCTGCTGGCAAAGTTTCCCGATCCGTCAGTTCATCTTTTGATAAGAAGATATGTCCAGCTGGGGTGGATGCGAGAGCTGATGGCAACGCGCATGAAGCGCCTGGGATACTCTCAGGAAAAAATCAAATCTGTGCAGAAAAAGATTAGCGTCTTTCTTGCCGAAGAAGAGAAAGAATATGTAGCTCTTGGTTACGCGCCCATCAGTTTTGCTGGATATGATCCCAATGAATTGGAGGAATACGAGGCAAAACTGCTTGAGCGAGCCGGAATTCCAGCCTGAGCTTGACTTTCTCAGTGTACTCAGCAAAGCGCCCAGATACATTCTGGGTGCTTCTTTATTATATATTTGCTAGTTTTTATATAATTTCTGAAATGAATTGAATGCCTGTCCACTGTAACGAGAGCAATTAAAAGTATTAGCTGAGCAGAAGTTTGTTAGATGGGATATAATCCAAATATAAGGGGGTGAACCTTAATGACAAGGAATGTACCTACTTGTTTGGATGTCGATAAAATCATCGCTAACTTAGGCAGACGGCGCTCTGGCAGTATTGTCTATATAGACGTCTGTCCACCAGAGACTGAGGGATGGTATCTCATTGCTCGGAGAGGCAAGAGGCAAGAGAAGGTTTTCTATTTCCTTCTTGCTGGGTTGAAGCACAAGCTGAGGAAACTAGGGTACGTAGTAGTTACTACTCTGGAGGCCAAGCGCAAGATCAGGGAATGGAAGAAAGAAGACGAGGAATGGCATAGGAGAACTGCGGAGGAAGTGAAAAGGATCAACGAGGTCTTTGATCGAATGCGGCACCCTCCGTTTAATCCGTACAGTCCTATCTATGGCGGACGCGTGGCTGCTTAAGGCGGCGAGGCCTATCGACTTTCATCAGACCGCTTTCCTGTTTATAAGGAAAGCGGTTTTTTATTGTAATTCTCTTTACCGTTTATGCAATTTGGAGTATTATCATAGTCGTATTAAGAACGCTTTCGTTTATGGCGAAAACAAACCTGAAAATACTGTGGTCCAAATGGCTCTTATATATTTTTTGGGGCGTGCTCAGCGTGTTTGCTTTGAGCTTGGTAGGGATGTTTGGGGCTGATATGCTAACCCAAACCCAGGCGGATACGGGTACCACAATAAGCAGTGATATGGCTCATGGACGAGATTTTAGTAGCTATATCTGTGGGCCAGTGATGGGGGCCGCTACTGGCATCATCGGCGTACTGGCGATTTTAATGCTGGTTGTTGCGGGCATAACTTATGCCACATCAATGGGTGGCAGCGGCGCTAGCAACGCTAAGGAAATGATAATGGCGGCGATTACCGGAGTGGCCTTTTTTCTTATTGCCAGATCACTAATTGTCGGAAATTGTGGCGGAGACGGGGGTTTGCTGCAGCATATCCTAAATCAAACACTGGGTAGTTAAAAACAAACAAACTTCGAAGTTTAAGCTTGATGAGAGACACAATAGAGGTTCGGGGGGCGAGAGAACATAACCTCAAAAATATTAATGTTGATATCCCCAAGAACAAGGTAGTAGTTATTACCGGTCTTTCAGGTTCTGGAAAAAGTTCTTTAGCTTTTGATACTATATATGCCGAAGGACATCGGCGATATGTTGAATCGCTGTCGGCCTATGCCCGGCAGTTTTTGGGGCTGACCAATAAGCCGGATGTGGATAGCATAGAAGGATTAAGTCCCGCGATTTCAATTGATCAAAAATCGTCCGGGAGCAATCCCAGATCGACTGTCGGCACCACCACGGAAATATATGATTACCTGCGATTGCTATACTCTCGTATCGGAATTCCACATTGCCCAAAGTGTGGCAATAAAGTTGTTCGCCAGAGCATTGACCAGATTATTCAGCAGATTTTGCCGTTAAAGCTGGATGAGGCCAAGATTTTGGCGCCGATTGTAGTAGATAGAAAGGGAGAATTTAAACAGGAGCTGGCAGATATTAAAAAGATGGGATATGTGCGGGTGATGATAGATGGCATCATGCGTGAGTTGGATGAAAAGATTGTTTTAGATAAGAATAAGAAGCACAGCATTGATGTGGTGGTGGATAGGCTAAGCCTAAAAGTGGCCAGCCAGGATGA
Source organism: candidate division Kazan bacterium (assembly GCA_003647645.1). Lineage (GTDB taxonomy): Bacteria > Patescibacteriota > Kazan-3B-28 > Kazan-3B-28 > Kazan-3B-28 > B79-G16. Next base: position 24,149 of record QMNG01000001.1, read on the forward strand.
GAGAGTTCGGTTAGCGGACTCGGCAGAAACGGCGCTGAAACTGGGCGGCGGCAAGATGAAAATCACCAATGGTGACAAGATCTCTAACCCCAAGAGCTCTTCAGATCACCAAGAATGGTTCTTTTCTGAAACTTTGGCCTGTCCCAAGTGCGATATTTCTATTCCTGACCTTGAGCCGAGGCATTTTTCTTTTAATAGTCCCCACGGTGCCTGCCCTCGCTGTACTGGCTTGGGTGTGACGATGGAACTGGATCCTGATTTGCTAATTCCTAATAAGCGTTTGAGTATAGCCGAGGGAGCAATCCGTCCTTGGGGAGCCAATATGACAAGCGGCGGAGGCTGGAACCATCGCTTGCTGGAATCGGTGGCGAAAAAGTTTAAATTTGATATTAATGTTCCGGTTGAAAAACTGGATAAAAAATCCTTGAAAATAGTTCTGTATGGAACCGGCGATGAGAAAGTGAAAGTATTTTACGACAGCCCGCAAGGCCGGAAGATGGAGTACAGCACTAAGTTTGAGGGGGTGATTCCCAATTTGATGCGGCGATATAAAGAGACCGACTCAGAATTTATTCGGGCGGAAATTGAGCGGTATATGGTGAGCAAAGTATGTCCCGAGTGCGGAGGAGCCCGGCTCCGCCCTGAGACGTTGGCAGTGACGGTAGATGGCAAGTCAATTGTTGATATAGCCCGAATGTCGATTCGAGATGCACTGAAGTTTTTTGCCAAACTAAAATTGAGCGGGCAAGATAAGACAATTGTTAAGCAGGTATTAAAGGAAATTGGCGAGCGTTTAGGGTTTTTACATAATGTGGGACTGGACTATTTAACACTAGATCGGCCAGCCAGCACCCTAGCCGGCGGTGAAGCTCAACGGATCCGTTTAGCTACGCAGATCGGTTCCGGTCTTTCGGGCGTAATTTATATCTTAGACGAACCGTCGATCGGCCTGCACCAGTACGATAACGCTAAGTTGATTAAAACTTTAGTTAAATTAAAAGACCTGGGCAACACCGTTTTGATCGTGGAACATGATGAGGAAACGATTCGCTCTGCCGACTGGGTGATTGATGTCGGCCCCGGGGCCGGCAAGCATGGCGGCGAGATTGTGGCCGAGGGAACTGTCGCCAAAATAGAAAGGAGCAAAAAATCACTGACAGGGTTATATCTCTCCGGTAAGAAGAAAATTGAATTCTCCAGTACGAGGCGCAAACCCAACGGCAAGTCAATCAAGATAATGGGGGCATCAGAATTTAATCTCCGGAACATAAATGTGGATATTCCTCTGCAAATGTTTGTCTGCGTTACCGGCCTGTCTGGTTCTGGCAAGTCGACTTTAATTAATGAGATTTTGGCCAAAAAATTATCCCGTGTGTTACACGGAGCTCATGCCGTGCCGGGAGCACATAAAAAAATTGAGGGCATTGAAAATCTAGACAAAGTGATCAATATTGACCAATCACCCATTGGCCGAAGTCCCAGAAGTAATCCCTCGACTTACACTGGACTGTTTACTTATATTCGTGACTTGTTTGCCCAGTTGCCTGAAGCAAAATCCCGCGGCTATAGACAGGGGAGATTCTCTTTTAATGTAAAAGGCGGGCGGTGCGAAAACTGCCATGGCGATGGAGTGATAAAAATTGAGATGCACTTTTTGCCGGATGTGTATGTACCATGCAGCGTGTGCGGGGGGCGTCGGTACAACAAAGAAACCTTGGAAATTCAATACAAAGGCAAAAATATCGCCGATGTTTTAGATCTGACCGTTAACGACGCCGCTGATTTTTTTGCCAACATTCCTCAGATAAAAGCCAAATTAGAAACCTTGCAGGAGGTAGGTCTGGGATATATAAAGCTCGGCCAGCCAGCGACTCAGCTGTCTGGCGGCGAGGCCCAGCGAGTGAAATTAGCAACAGAATTATCGCGTCGGGCGACTGGCAAAACCCTATATATTTTAGATGAACCGACAACCGGCCTGCATTTTGAAGATGTTAAAAAATTGCTGAAGGTGTTGCACCATTTGGTAGAAAAAGGCAATACAATGCTGGTGATCGAGCACAATTTGGACGTAATTAAAACCGCTGATTGGATCATTGATTTGGGCCCTGAAGGCGGGGACTTGGGAGGCAGAATAGTTGCGGAGGGCGCACCGGAACAAGTTGCCAAAGTAAAAGGTTCCTACACCGGTCGTTATTTGAAGAAAATGTTGAAGCAATAAATTTGACCCGTATAGGCTAGCTTGATATATTAGGCGCAGTACTCTTCATCAGTGAGTACTGCTCTCCTTAGAAGTCCGAGCTCATGTCATTCCATATTGTGGTGTGGATGGTGTGTGTGGTCATCAGATGATCTGCTGAGACTCCCAAGGTGGTCAAACCCTCCGGTCTATCTACACCAAAGAGATTACTTCCTCCTAGTCCCGTTGGAATAGGCATTGCTTGGACAGGGGCTTCCTCCCCGGAAGCCCCGTTTTTTTATAAATTTTTTTATTGACTAATATCTTTGATACTGGCCTGATGAAAGTAGGACTATGAATCTTTTCTGTGAGAGAGGTGACATCTAATGGGAGAGAGTACCTTGAGAGAAATTAAACTGTCTCAGTCGAGATGGTTTCAGAGAGAGCTCGCAATGTTTGAGAAGATCAATAAGTTTTGTGGAGGTGCATCCATTGTGCCGGATACGGCAGAGACGGTTTGGCGTCCGGGATATGGTAGTCATCACCGTCTTATGCCATCAGGCCTAGGGTGGGAGCTGCTATTGGAGGGTTGTAGACGGGCTGGCATTAAGTATAACTACCGGAGTTATTTTTTTCAGTCGTTGCCGACAGAAGCCGGGATAATTCATTGCGATTTCGAAAAAATTCTGCTCACGACAGACAGCGACTCTCGGCCCTTCATGCTCTATTATTCCGATCAAAAGAGATGGGTACGCGAGCAAGGCGGGGATATTCCAACTTCCGTCGAAGAGACGCTGTATATCCTATTGCGTTTCTATTTAGAGCAGAACCGGGTGCCGTTTGCCGCTTTCTGCATTCGTTGTCGCAATTCAGCCCAGGAATTTCGGGGCATACCGGCGGTTGAGTGGCAGGCAGAAAAAGGCCTGGCGGTAGTTTACACTTCAAATCATCCGAGCTGTTGTGCCACTGTTATTCCCCGCAAACTCTTTACCATACCTCAAATTATTGTTCCTTCCAGCTCTCCCTAAAAAGAGCCTCGCTATATCTATTGATTGGGGCTCTTTCTTAATATTACAAGGGGACGCAAGACCAGAGATACAAGGCAACTGTAAATCAATCCAGCCTCTTCATTTCTAAAGAACAAATGATAATGTTGACAGTGAGAGCGGATTTTGATAGCATGGCTATTGTTGGCGGGAGTGCTTTATTTCCTGCCGATCTTACCACCTTGATGTCTATACTGCAGAACGGTGAGATGGATGTGCCTGTATGTCTGTCTGCAACACTCCCAGCTGCCTGCCTAATCTTGAGCATTACAGGCGGATTAACCAACGTTGTCCCATAGGTGGACAATCGATGGGTTGGCGGCTAATAAGCTTACGAAGGGCTGAGATAGCTGGGATATTAGTGTTGCGATACCATCTGCAGTAGAGACCATATGAATTGTCTGGGTTGTTAGTACTCTTAGACATTCCAGGCAAGGGCCGACGGGACTTCTAACCGTCGGTCTCTTTTTTTAAAAGAATGTTTGGCTCTGTTAAAACGAAAGGATAATATAAGGCCATGAGGGAACAAGAATTGAAACGCCTACCTGATCAGCCCGGTGTCTATGTAATGAAGGATAGCCTCGGGAAGGTTTTATATGTGGGGAAAGCTAAAAACATCAGAAAGCGGGTAGCTTCGTATTTTAATAGACAGCAAAAGCCAGCCAAAATAGTAAAATTAGTGGAGAAAATTCATAAGGTTGAGCCGATCGTGGTGAAGACGGAGACAGAGGCGCTGGTTTTAGAAAGTGAGTTAATTAAAAAGTATCGCCCGCCGTTCAATGTAGTGATGCGGGATGATAAGAATTATTTATACATTAGAATCAATCCCAAAGACAGTTTGCCTCAAATCCAATTGGTCCGCAGGGTGGCCAAGGACAAGGCAAAATATTTTGGTCCCTATGTTAATAGTAAATCAGTAAAAAGGACCATTCAGTTACTACAAAAGATTTTCCCGCTGTGCACTGCCAAGCGAGTCGGCCGAGCCTGCTTGAACTATCATTTAGGCATTTGTCCCGGTGTATGCATTGGTTTAGTAAGCAGCAAAGAGTACAAAAAGACAATTGATCAGGTAATAGATTTTTTGTCCGGGAAGTATGAAGAGGTCTTGAAATCAATGGCTCAAAAAATGAGCCATTTGTCTGAGTCCAAAAAGTTTGAACAGGCAGCTAGATTGCGCGACGCCATCAGGGCGATAAAAAATATCGGCGAACAGCAGCAGATAGTGACAGTTGATCTGAAAGCAAACCGGGATGTTATAGGGCTGACTCGCAAATTAAATAAGACGATTATATTGTTGCTGCAGATTCGGCACGGGAAGTTGCTGCATCAACAACAATACGTCATGGATTCTAGATATGAAGCCGGCGACCCTGAGGTTATAGCCGGCTTTTTGCGGGATTACTACAGCCGGACGCAGGATTTTCCGAAAGAGGTGCTGTTGCCGGTTGCAATATTTGAAAATAATTTTTTTGAAGAATGGTTGAGCAATTTGGCCGGGCACAAGGTGGCTGTTACAAAACCGATTCGCGGCCGTAAACGGCGCCTAGTGGATTTAGCTATTCGCAATGCCAAAGTGCGTTTTGAGGAAATGGCAAATAAATGGGGATTGGATAATCGGGGTGTAGGGGAAGGCGTTGAAAAGTTAAAGAAACTGCTGAAACTTAAAAAACTGAGCCGTATTGAGGCATACGACATTTCCAACTTTCAGGGAGCTGATTCGGTTGGTTCGATGGTGGTTTTTGAGCGGGGGAAAATGGATAAGAAGCAATACCGGCGGTTTAGAATTAAGGGAGTTGTGGGTCCGAATGATTTTGCCTCGTTGACCGAAATTTTACGGAGGAGGTTTGAGCATAAAACGGGGGATGCTAAATTTGCCAAATTACCGGATCTGATTTTGATAGACGGTGGCAAGGGGCAGGTGAACGCAGCTAAGAAATCGCTGGGCAGATCTAAAATAAAAATTATCGGGATGGCAAAAAGGGGCTATAGTTCGCGTAAGGGCAGAGCTGCTTCCCCAACTCGGCGCGGTCCTGTAGATAGTTTGATAATAAATAATAAAATCGTGACTTTGCCAAATCATAGTCCAGTGAAATACTTGCTTCAAAATATTCGGGATGAGGCGCACCGGTTTGCACTGAGCTATCATGTTCACATTCGTCGCAAGCGGATGAGGGCTTCAGAATTTGAAAATATTCCCGGCGTCGGCCCGGCTACTCGCAGAAAACTGGTTAAAAAATTCGGTTCATTGGCAGCTGTTAAAAAAGCGGCAGAAAAAGACATCGCCAAAGTAGTCGGAAAAAGAAAAGCTGAGATGGTAAAAAATCAGTTGTAATGTAAAATGGGCCTATGGAGTCCCGTTAGGGGTTTGCCTGAGTAATAAGTTATACTAAGGGTAGTCAACGGGAAGTTCAGCAGCATGTTTTTAATGTTTTGGAAGAGGTAATTTATACTTGTCTAGGTCATTTTCACTAAGGATTTCTAACAAGATGGAAGGAAACACTAGTTCAGGATTAAGGACAGTGGGGGTGATTGCCGGCATTATTGTCATACTGGGAGTTTTGGTAGTCGGCGGGCAATATATGGCTAGGCTGGCTGGCTGGGTGAGCGCGGATGTAGTTGACGATTTTGCTCAATTTAGCGCTGAAAATCCAAAGGTAACCGTAGAAACTGAAAAAATCAGAGATATCCTCTATTTCTTGAGGGATTACCCGCTGGCAACAGATAATGCCCAAAAACAGGAGTTATTTCAAGAGTATGCGGCTGAGATTGAAAAATGGGCTGCTGATTTGATGAAAAAGTAATTATTCGCTTCAGAAGCGAATATATAAATAGTAGTTTGTCCACATTGTGGATGTTTTGCGTATTGACAAAGAAAACGAACTATGATATAATTTGCGTGAAAGTGGAGGGTTTGCGGGTAGATGAGCAAGCAAATAAACAACCCACCAATCAGGTGAATTATGGTAAATTCTGATGACAATCAGGGATCAGGGCATAAATCTGTGATTAAGAAGATTATGGTTGAGCAAGAAGAAAAAGCGCGGACTTCTGCTGATCCTTTGGTCGTGGTAATGAATGCGCTTAATGTCCTTAAGGAGCGGGAGCGCGAAGTTTTAATAAGCAGGTTTGGCCTGACTGGCGATAAAAAGGCCACTTTGGAGACTATTGGCAGGAAGTTACGGGTTACCCGTGAGCGAGTTCGTCAGATCGAAACAACTGCAATCAAGCGATTAGCCAACAGCCAGAGCAAAGAGCTGACACAACTGATTAAAATAATAAACAGCTATATAACCGGCAATGGCGGTTTAACCGATCTAAAAGGGCTGGCTGAGTATCTTAAGGTTGATAGTGACCAGCGCGCCGAAGCCACGACCAACGCACTGCGTTTAGCTATGGCTGTAAATGGCGCAGTTTTGCCACTGGAGAAGCGCGCCGGCCTGAAGCCGGGCTGGGCACAAAAGCAGTTTCCCATCGATTTGTTAGTGCCGATTATTAATGAGGTTGAAAAGATTTTAGATGAAGCCAATCAGGTGATGTCGGACAGCGTGATCTGGGACAAATTTCAGGAAACTGATCTATATGCCAAAAATTCAGACAGGATCACTTCGTTGACGGTAAACGGAGCCATTCACGTGGCAATAAATATTACCCAGACCCGGGATGGCAAATGGGGTCTAAGCTCGTGGCCGACTGTGGTGCCTAAACGGATTCGGGATAAGGTTTATTTAATTTTGAAACGTAAAAACGAGCCAATGCACTTTACTGATATTACTGAGGCAGTTAACCGAGAGTATCCCGATAAACAGGTGCTGAGCCGAACGGTGCACAATGAGCTTATCGGTGACGATCGGTTTGTGCTGGTGGGGCGGGGTATCTATGCATTGAAATCTTGGGGGTATAAACCGGGTGTGGTGGCCGACGTGATTCAAGATATATTAAAAAAGGCCAAGAGACCAATGACAACAAGCGAGATTATTGAAGCGGTCTTACAAATTCGCCAAATTAAGAGAAATACCGTTATTGCTAACTTGCAAAATCATAAGCTATTTAAAAAAGTGGGTCGGGGTACCTATACGTTGGCTTAAATAAAATTCAACACTACAAAATAACGTATGTTTTTTAATGGTTTCAACTTGATAATCGTAGGCGGGTTGGTAGTCGGTTGGCTGCTTTTATTTTATTTGATATTTATTTGGATTCGCAGGGCTGGGGAAACCAAGTCGCTCGAAGAGCCGGGCGATTCCAAGCAGGGTGAGGCCATTAGTAAGGTGCTAGACACTAAACCAGCCAAACCAGCTGCCAGAGCGTTCGATGAGGGTGTGTTGCTGGGCTTGGAGGTGCCGAAAGATAGCGAAACAACTCCACTGGCTGCCGAGCTGTTGTTTTCGAGTTTGCATGGCATCTTTAAGCCGGAGTTAGACAAAAAGCGGAGAGGCGTTCAGGAGCGAATTGGTTTTGAGATCCAAGCCAAGGAAAAATCAATCCGGTTCTATGCTTGGGTACCGCGCCACTTACAGGGTTATGTTGAGGGTCAGATTTATGCCCAGTATCCGGGCGTGAATATTCTGGAAGTGAAAAACTACACCAAAAATGCCCAGGAGTTGTTGAAGAATTCTCATGTGGCTTCCGCAGAGTTGATTCTCACCCGCGAAGACCTGTTTCCAATTAAAAGCTTCGATAGTTTCGATGTTGACCCTTTGGCTGCGATTACAGCAACTCTGAGCAAGTTGCAGGGTGATGAACAGGTGTGGATTCAGATATTAGTACGGCCGGAGGATAATCGTTGGCGGGAGCGGGCAATCAGCTATATTTCAGCAGTGCGTTCCGGCAGACAGGCTTTCGGCGCAGCACTAATTAAGGGTTTGGCTGGGTTGGCTTCGGATGTAGTCAAAACTGCCATGAGCGGCGAAGTGCCGGTAAACGAGGACAAAAAGGCAGAGTTGGCGCCAGGGGTTGAAGATGCCTTAAAAAAAATCGAAGAAAAAAGCTCTAAACTTGGATTCCAGACCAAAATTCGAATTATAGCCTTTGCTGAGAGCGGCATCGCTGCCCAGCAAAAGGTTGATTTGGTAGTGGGTTCGTTTAAGCAGTTTAACACCACTAATCTGAACGGATTTAAGGCGGCCATTGCCAAGCCGTCCGCGGTGCCAACACAGATTGTTAATGAATATGTAGCGCGCGAGTTTCCTGCTGTCAAAAGCCCGGTATTGAATGTCACCGAACTGGCCAGTATTTACCACTTGCCGAACAAGTCTGTGGTTACTCCCAATATTGAGTGGGCAGGTTCTAAAAAGGGAGAGCCACCCGCCAATTTACCGTTGGCTGATGAGGTGGACGCCAGCATTCTAACCAATTTGGGCGTGACCGATTTTCGCGGCAACAAAGAAAAGTTTGGAATTAAAATGAAAGACAGATACCGACATATCTATATTATCGGCAAGAGCGGTGTTGGAAAATCTGTCTTACTGGAAAATATGACGCTGGACGATGTCCGGGAGCGCCGCGGCGTGGGAGTGGTGGATCCGCATGGCGAATATGTGGATTATGTTTTGGACAGGATTCCCTCATATCGGGTTAACGATGTGATTCTGTTTGACTTGGGAGACAGGGAATATCCGATCGGATTCAATGTTTTAGAAGTAAGCAACGACAACCAAAAGCCGATCGTAGCTTCGGGTGTAGTAGGAGTGTTCAAGAAAATTTTTGGCGACTCTTGGGGTCCACGATTGGAGTATTGGTTGAGTTCGGCCATCTTAGCACTATTGGATTATCCTAATGCTACTTTAATGATGGTTCCGCGGCTTTACACGGACAAAGCCTTTCGCAGTGAGGTATTGGAGTATGTTAAGGATCCGGTGATCAAGGCTCGATGGATTAACGAATTCAACAGATTAGATCAACGGCAGGTAAATGAAACCATTAGTCCGATTTTAAATAAGGTTGGACAGTTTTTGTCTTCGTCAATTATCAGAAATATTGTTGGTCAGCCCAAAAGCGCCATCAACATGCGGGCAGCGATGGATGAGGGCAAGATTCTGCTAATTAAACTGACCAAGGGTGCCATTGGCGAAGATAATATGGCGTTGATCGGCTCTTTGATCATTACCCAAATCCAGCTGGCGGCAATGTCCAGGTCCGATATAAAGGATCCGGAAAAAAGACGGCCCTTCTTTTTGTATGTCGATGAGTTCCAAAATTTTGCCACCGATTCGTTCGCTACGATCTTGTCTGAGGCCAGAAAGTATAAGTTGAGCCTAGCGATGGCTAATCAGTTTATGGCGCAGTTATCTGATACAGTCAGAGACGCGATTCTGGGAAATGTGGGGACGCTGCTGTCATTCAGGGTTGGCGGAACGGATGCAGCGGTCTTGGTGAAGGAGTTCGCGCCGGTCTTTGATGAACAGGATTTAGTAAATTTGGATTTGTATAAAATTTATCTGAAGCTCTCAATAGATGGCTTAACTGCCAACGCCTTTTCGGCTACAACTTTGCCGCCAACTACAGAAACTACCAACAACCGTGAAAAAATTATTCGGCTTTCGCGCGAAAGGTATGCCAAAAAAGCATCATTTGTGGAGAGTAAAATATCCAAATTTAATATAGCTTTAGAGGGTGCGCCGCCGTCTGCTGCCCCTTACAGGGATATAAGTCGATCAGGCAGGACCATTAGCAGGGCACCAGCAAGAGGCGGGCAGAGAACGCCGACCGGATCGGTACCGGTTGACGCCGAAAGAAGAGATGGTAAACCCAAGCGCAGCGGCGGGGCTGGCAGCATTTTAAGGAATTTAATTTCTCGGATCGAACGGAAACGTGAAAAGCCCTTTGATGAAGAACAGCGCAGCGATGTAGCTAAAACACTGATAGACGACCTAAAAGATGAGGGTGGCAGCATCAAGGAAGCCCTGGAAAAGGCCAAGCAGCGCAAGGCGGAAGAGCAACGCCAATTAAACGAGCTGAAGCCCGACCAAATTATTGATATTGAACCGCCAGACGATGCAGAGGACGAAGAGGATCGGTAAGCTATGACTAAAACTGAAGTCAAAAAAGAGATAGCGAAGTTGGTAGCTGAGCTGAATCGGCACAGCTATCTTTATTATGTCCTGGATAAGCCGGAAATTTCTGACGCCGAGTACGACAGGTTGTATCACAGATTAAAGAGCTTAGAGGCGCAATTCCCGGACCTAATTCAGCCAGATTCCCCAACTCAGAGAGTGGGAGATAAAGTTTCTGGGGACTTTGCGGAGGTCATACACAGCAAACGCCGCATGTCCTTGGACGATGCTTTTTCTTTTGCTGAAATCGCCGAATTCGAAGAGCGGATTGTAAAATTGATTAATAAAAGACCGGATTATGTTTGCGAGTTAAAAATTGATGGCTTGCAAATTGTTTTGACTTATAAGCAAGGTCTGCTGGTTACCGGCGCTACGCGGGGCGACGGCCGAATTGGTGAGGATGTCACCCATACCGTTAAGACCGTGCGGGATATTCCCCTGCAGTTAGCCAAACCTTTGGATATTGTGGTGTCTGGTGAGATTTATATTAGCAAGGAAGATTTTATCGAGATCAACAAACAGCAAGCCAAGTCAAACAAGCCGGTCTATGCTAATCCACGCAACCTAGCGGCCGGCACGGTGCGGCAGCTTGATCCACAAGTAGCATCAAACCGGCGCCTGCGCAGTTTTGTGTATGACATCGAGGGGGACACTTCAGCCAAAACTCAGGTAGATATGTTAGAAGAATTAAAGAAGTTGGGGTTTGCTGTAAATCCAGATAATAGATTGTGTGCGAATTTAGGCGAGGTTAAAGATTTTATTGAGAGTTGGGCAAAGAAACTGGATAACTTGCCATATCAAGCCGACGGGGTGGTAGTTAAAGTTAATAATTTATCTTTGCGGGGCAAATTAGGTGCCACGGCCAAATCACCGCGCTGGGCGATCGCTTACAAGTTTCCAGCGGAAAGAAAAGAAACCAAAGTTTTGGATATTGAAGTGCAGGTTGGCCGGCAGGGGACATTGACGCCTGTGGCAATTATGGAGCCGGTTAGTTTGGCCGGTACTATGGTCAGCCGGGCGACATTGCATAATGAAGATGAGATCAAAAAGAAGGATGTTCGGATCGGAGATACTGTGGTTGTCCAGAAGGCCGGCGAAATTATTCCTGAGGTTGTGTCAGTGGTAAAAGACAAGCGCCCTAAAGGTGCCAGGCCATTTCATATGCCCAAAAAGTGTCCGATTTGTGGCGGAGAGATTAAGCGGGTACCGGGTGAGGCAGCGCATAGATGCACAAACAAGAATTGCTATGTTGTCCAGATCAAGCGCTTGGAGCATTTTGTGTCCCGGGATGCTTTTGATATTGAGGGCTTGGGGACCAAAATTGTTGAACAATTATACAAGGAAGGGCTGGTCCGGGATCCGGCTGACTTCTTTACTTTGGAGGAAGGGGATATTGAACCGCTGGAACGGTTTGCTGAAAAGAGCGCGGAGAATTTAGTGAAATCTATTCAAAACTCCAAGGAAGTTTCTCTGGATAGATTTATCTATGCTTTGGGGATTCTACATGTCGGCGCCCAGACCGCTCGAGATTTGGCCAATGCCTTTGGTTCGCTGAACGAAATTCAAGCAGCGTGGCGGGATGACCTCTGGGAGGTAGACGGCATTGGCGAAAAGGTGGCGGAGAGCATTTATAATTTTTTCCAAGACGAGCAGAATCGTGCTCTGGTTGAAAAATTGCTAAAAGTTGGTGTTAGAATCAAAAAACCACAGCTTGTGCGACCGCGCAAGTTAGCGAATAAAACCTTTGTATTTACCGGTGTGCTTAAATCGATGAGCCGAACAGATGCGGAAGACAAGGTTCGGCAGCTTGGCGGCCGCGCTAGTTCTTCGGTTTCCAAAGAGATAGATTATGTAGTGGCCGGTGAGAATCCGGGAAGTAAATATAGCAAAGCAAAAAGCTTAGGGGTGAAAGTTATTTCTGAAAAAGAGTTTAGAGAGATAATAGACTAATATATTTTTGGCAGTTTTTGCTTGCCCGCCTGTAGCCTTGGTATAGGAGGGTCCAAAACGGTTTTCCTTCGGCACTTTTTTAAAAAAGTGCCCAAAAATTCTCCGCGTTCACTCTCGCTGTTAGCGTAAAAGAAATTTTTCTTCTTGCTTATCACTGAACTCGCTACGCTCAAACAGCAGGCATGCTAGAATAAAAAATTTCTTTAGCTAAAGACGCTCGAGTTCAATGCTCGATTTCAATTGTTGACTCCGCCAAATAGAAGTGATTTTGCTATCGGCTTACACAATTGCCTCGATGTGCCCCAAAAATCTATCGGCCCATCTATGGGCCGATAGAATCCGATCCCTATCTGAGCATCAGCGGTCTATTTTGTCTATTCGTCCATAAGTCCATTCGTCTATATAAGAAAACCGCCCATAGGGAATAGAGCCCTAGGGCGGCAAAGATGATAGGTTCATCTCGTCACCTTGAAGGTGCGAATTAATAATTGGATGTTAGACATCCAATTTTCGAGCGAGCTTGGCCACGAGCGCGTATTTGATACGAACTTTGTCTAGCTCATCTCCATTGCGGAAGGACTGTTTGCTGACATCCTCCCATCCACCGCCCTTGGTTGGAAAGTGAAGCCGCCAACTGTCCGGATCGATGACATCAGCAACCACTAGTCTGCCGTCCGGCGCGATGCCAAACTCGATCTTAAGATCGATAAGCCGAAGTCTTAATCGGCCCCAGGCATTTTCAAGGGTCAAAAACACCCGCCGGACGATGTCGTCCATATTCTGAACGGTTTCAAAGACCATCATGTTGGGTATGACAGCGCTGGCTGCAATATTTCCCAACTCGCGGTTCTCGTCCCAAACTGGGAGCTTGGGATGAATAAGTTGCCAGTTGGAACCGAATGGATTGGCGATTAGTGGATCATCCTGCTCGGGAGTAAGACCGCCGATCAGAGCTTGGCCTTTCTCATTTATGAGCCTACCCCTGATGGTCTTTAGAAAAAATTCTACGAGCAGATGAGAACATCTTGTCCCTTCAATGACATCAAGATGTCGTTTGAGATAGCTGCCAACAAGATACCGACGAGCCACAATTTCCAGTGGGATCATCTGGCATTTTAGTGCTAAAAACTCATTGGCCGACAGCTGTTTGATGAAGGCGGTAGGAATGCCTACTCGGTTGAGTAGGTCAAAAACACGGCAGTTAATGGTGTTGGAGTCAGCGCCTTTGCCGATGAATTCGCGGGTAAGCTTCGGATCGTTGTGGGCAGTGATAGTATCTTTATATACACATATCACTCTATCGTCCTGTCCTTTGACGGCAAACACCCTTTTGGTTTTACCCTCAGCAAGCAATTTTCCAACTTCGATCTTCACATCCATGAAATTCCTCCCTATAATATCTGATTGTCAAAAACACAGAGGGGCTGGTTGCCCCCATTGGCTGATAGTCTATTCTTATCAGAAAACACGCCCTAAATCAAATAAAAACTTGGCTAGAAGGCAATTTCTTTATTGCCTAACTGTGCAATTATAAGGTAGTATATAGCCGTAAAATGAGTAGTAAATTTATTATCGAAGGGGGACAGACCCTGAGAGGTGAGGTTCAGATTAGTGGTTCGAAAAACGCAGCCTTGCCGATTTTAGCATCCACATTATTGACTACTGAACCAGTGACGATCTCGAATATTCCCGCAATTCAGGATGTCAAAGTATTGGGAGAAATTATTGAAAGTTTGGGGGGCAAGGTAGAGTGGCTCTCAGATACTCAAGTTCGGGTGGATAATAGCGGAGTTGATGGACGCGAGCCGGATTACAAAAAAATTAAAAAACTTCGGGCATCAATTTTAATTTTGGGGCCGCTGCTGGCTCGACTGGGCAGGGTAAGAACCTCCCAACCGGGGGGCTGTTATATTGGTCCCCGGCCAATTGATGTGCACTTAGATGGATTGAAAGCGCTGGGAGCAATCATTACCCCGGATGGCGAATTTTATGATATTAGAGCTGATGACGGGTTGGTCGGCACCAAAATTGTGCTTAATGAAATGAGTGTAACGGGCACCAGTAATATTTTGATGGCGGCGGTGCTGGCCAAAGGCAAAACTGAAATTAGACTGGCAGCGGCCGAGCCGGAAAATAATAATCTGGCAGAATCTTTGGTGAAGATGGGGGCCAAAATCAGTGGAATTGGCACTCATACGCTGACGATTGAAGGAGTGGATAATTTACACAGCGCAAAGCTGGAAATAATTCCCGATCGGCTTGAAGCCGGAACTTTCGCCATTGCGGCGGCTTTAACTCATGGGGAAGTAACAATTAAGGGCTATGTGAGAGACCACTTGGATCTTTTTACCAACAAGTTGCTGGAAACAGGCGTACGGATGAACTTTATATCCGATGATACGGTTCAGATTCTAAAAACCAGCGGGCTTAGGGCTGTAGATATAAAAACACAGACATATCCGGGTTTTCCGACAGATCTTCAGGCGCCATTTGGAACTTTACTAACTCAAGCAGTTGGTACCAGCAAGATATATGAAACAATGTACGATGGCAGGTTAAATTATTTCAAGGAGCTAGCCAAGATGGGCGCAACAGCCAACATTTTAGATCCGCATCGGGCAGTAGTTTCCGGCCCCACGGTTTTGTATGGGAAAGAAATAGAGAGCTTGGATATTCGGGCAGGAGCGACATTAATTTTGGCGGCGCTGGCAGCTAACGGGAAAAGCATTATTGATAAAGTTGAGTTGATAGACAGAGGATATGTTCAAATTGAAAAGAAATTGCAGAAACTGGGCGCTAAAATTGAACGAGTAGAGGAGAAGGAGTCGGTTGCCGCATGACAGTCGCTACATTGGGTATCCAAAAGGAAATTAAACTGGCGGATCGTTGCCGATTTGGTGTTGGCGGCCCGGCTGATTTTTTTGTGGAGGTAACTGCGGCTGAGGATATAAAAGCGGCAATCATGTACGCTCTGGATCATAATCTAGACTATTTTATCTATGGAGAAGGTAGCAATTTATTTTTTGATGACAAGGGTTTTCGGGGGCTGGTCATTAGAATATCAGGGGGCAAATTTGAGGTTAGCAGCGGAGGTGTGGTAAGGGTTGATGCAGGGTATTCACTACCGAAATTGGTTCGTGATCTAGCTGAAAAGGGCTGGGGCGGTCTGGAATTTTTGGGTAATATTCCGGGAAGCATTGGCGGAGCGGTAGTCGGCAATGCCGGATGTTATGGTAAGGCAATTAAGGATGTGCTGATAGACGCACAAGTTTATTCAGTGAAACAAAACAAAATTGAAGAATGGAAACCAAAGGATTTTGAATTTGATTACAGGCATTCAAAAATAAAATATGATCCAGATAAAATTATATTGAGTGTTAACTTAAAAGCTGTTAAGCGATCGCCGAGTGAAATTGTTCGGGAGATTGAGCAGGAACTAAATGAACGCAAAAGCAAACATCCCCACACAGCTAAATGTGCCGGTAGCTTCTTCAAAAATCCAAAGGAGATGGCAGCTTGGAAAGCGATTACCGATGCAGGGATGGCAGACGCTAATGTTGGTGGTGCTGCAATTTCACCAAAACATGCGAATTTTTTGGTGAATAGTGGCGGGGCTACAAGCGAGGATATTTTGAAATTGGCTCGGATGATTCAGAAAGAGGTTAGCAGTAAGCTCGGCATTCAATTAGAGCCGGAAGTAAGATACGTGGGCGAATTTAGTGTTAGGGGAATATAGCCACTGCTTTTGCTGGAAATGCTGTACGTAACGCTGTGGATAGGCAAGTAGCCGGTGAAACTCCGGCATTTTTCTTATCTGATAACCTGTTTTCCGATATAATGACTCTGTAATCTAAAGGGAAGTTCTAAATCCTAAATCATAAAAACAATGGCGGTAGATAAATTGCCAAAAGCACAGGTCGAATGGGTGGCCAAGTTAGCCTATATTGAGCTGTCGGAGTCGGAGAAAATAAAATATGCCGGAGAACTCTCGGCAATTTTGGGATACGTTAGCGAGTTGCAGACAGTAGATACCGGCAAGGTAGGCGAGGTAATGCAGATTACCGGTCTTAAGAATGTGGTTGAAGCAGATGAAATCGGCAAATGCGGAATTGTTCGCAATGAGTTTTTAAAGCGGGCTCCGCAAAATGAGAAAGGTTATATCAAGGTAAAAAGTGTGTTTCAAAGATAATGAAGAATTAAGAATGAAGAATGCCAAATGAGGATTGAAGAGGCAGAACAATTGGGAATCGAGAAGGCAGTAGCAGAATCACTTAAGACAATCAAGGAAAAAAGTGATCTTAATACTGTTTTGTCTGTGGTGGACGAACCCGTAATTTTCAAAGATAACTCTTCGACCCGCCTTCGCCCAAGGCTTCGGAACGGGCAGGCAGGCTCGGGGAATAAATTGAGTGTTCCATATATCTGTAAGGATAACATTGTGACATTGGGCACAAAAACCACAGCGGCTTCAAAGATCTTGGAAAATTTTGAATCGCCCTACGAAGCCACCGTTATCAAAAAATTGAAAGCAGCCGGGGCAGTGATGATTGCTAAGGCCAATTTAGACGAATTTGCGCTCGGTGCCAGCACGGAGAATTCAGCTTTTGGCGCTACTAAAAATCCTTGGGACAAAACTAGGGTACCCGGAGGCAGTTCTGGCGGCAGTACGGCGGCAGTAGCCGCTGGTATGGCCCCGTTTGCTCTGGGCAGCGACACAGGCGGCTCTATTCGCCAGCCGTCAGCCTTTTGCGGGGTAGTTGGGCTGATGCCAACCTATGGGCGGGTCAGCCGATATGGCTTGATCGCGGCAGCCAGCTCGCTGGACAGAATTGGGCCGATTGCCAATTCTGTGAAAGATGTGGCGCGGGTTTTACAGATAATTGCGGGCAGGGATAAGCATGATTCTACAACTGTGGATAAGCCGGTGCCGAATTATGCGGCTGTCTTGAATAGCGGTATTAAAGGAATAAAGATCGGTGTCCCCAAAGAGTTTTTTGGCGAGGGTGTAGATAAGCAAGTTGCCGAAAAAGTTAATCAGGCAGTAGCCAAATTAAAGGAACTCGGCGCCAAAGTAGTGGATATTAGTTTGCCGCATTCAAGGTATGCACTGGCTACCTACTATATCATCCAACCAGCTGAAGTTTCGGCCAATTTGGCCAGATACGACGGAGCGCGATATGGTTTCTCGACGACTGAGGACGCGAATGTCGGAGATTTGCGCGAGATGTATAGAACTACAAGAGCCAAGGGTTTTGGCGATGAAGTTAAACGGCGGATTATGCTGGGCACTTATGCTCTTTCGGCTGGCTTCCGCGATGCTTATTATGAAAAAGCTCAAAGAGTGCGCACATTAATTAAACAAGATTTTGATAAAGCGTTTGAAAAGGTAGATGTGATTATTTCACCGACTACGCCTACAATAGCGTTTAAAATCGGCGAACGGGCAGATAATCCGCTAGAGATGTATAAAGCTGATCTATTGACCTGCCCGGCGAGCTTAGCAGGGATTCCAGCCATCTCGATACCATGCGGGTTGGTGGATAAGATGCCGGTGGGCTTGCAAATTATGGGCAGGCAGTTTGATGAGGAGACCGTTTTAAAAGTGGCACATACATACGAACAAAGTGTGGATTGGTCTCAGACCCATGAGGGTCACCAACCCGGAGGGAGGAAAGAGTGATTTATTGGCTGATAGGTATTTTAGTTGTGGCAGCTCTGGCTCTTTGGTTTGTTACCAAAGGAATTGGACGCAAGCATGCGCTGGATAAATCTGTCAAACAGAAAGTGGCAGAGGCCTGGGATATTATTGAACAGATTATGCAGGAGGATAATGAATCGGCCCATGCACGGGCCGTTGTGGATGCGGATAAATTATTAGATTTTGTACTGAAAAAAAAGAATATTCCCGGCGAAACTATGGGTGACAGGTTAAAAAACGGAAGCAATTATTTTAAAGATGTTGATTCGGTGTGGCGAGCCCACAAGGTTCGCAACCAAATTGCCCATGAAATAAATATGAAAATTACCCGCACACAGGCCAAGCAGACATTAGATTTATTTAAAAAAAGTTTAAGAGATCTGGGAGCGCTCTAGGCAACTTCGTTGCAGTTATCAATAATCAATTTTCAATTAGCAATTAAAAGTATGACAACGAAACTTAAGACAACTTATGAAACAGTGATCGGCTTGGAAATCCATGTGCAATTGGACACAAAAACCAAGATGTTTTGCCGATGTGATAACGATTCGGATAATGCCGAGCCCAATACTAATGTCTGTCCAGTATGTATGGGCTACCCTGGTGTATTGCCGGTGATTAATAATCAGGCCATCGAGTGGGGGATTAAGACGGCTCTAGCACTAGGTTGCGAAATTAATCCTATGCAGAGGTTTGATAGAAAAAATTATTTCTATCCTGATCTGCCGAAGGGTTATCAAATCTCCCAATTTTTTTATCCGGTAGGGGAGAATGGTGTTGTGGAAGTGGATTATTTGGCCCAAGACAGGAAAACCAAAAAAGAATTTAAACTGGGTATTACTCGTTTACATTTAGAGGAAGACGCTGGCAAGTTGGTGCACGCCAAGGGTGCTACATTGGTCGATTTAAATCGCTGTGGTACACCATTGGCAGAGATAGTAACCGAGCCGGATATTAAATCCCCCGAAGAAGCTAGGGCATTTTTGCAAGAGTTGCAGCGAATCGTGCGAACGATTGGCGTCTCCAAAGCGGATATGGAAAAAGGCCATTTGCGGGTTGACGCTAATGTTTCCGTGCGGCCCAAAGGACAAAAAGAATTTGGAACCAAAGTTGAGGTTAAGAACATTAATTCATTTAAGTTTGTAGAAAAAGCTCTTAAGTATGAAGTTGGGCGGCAGATTGAGGTGCTCGAAAACGGGGGTACAATAGATCAAGAAACCCGGGGTTGGGATGAAAAAAATAACCAGACAATCCCCCAGCGGGGCAAAGAGGGTGACATCGATTATCGCTATTTTCCTGAGCCAGATTTGCCGCCGATCTATGTGAGCGAAGAGCAAATTAAAAATATTCAGAAAAATATGGAGGATATGCCCTCACTTCTGCGCAGGAAAGCCGAGGAATTTGGTTTGCCCTATGATAGGATTTCGGAATTGCAGGACATAGCAACATTGGAATATAACCCTTTGGTTGGATATGTAAAATTAATGGGGAGCAATCCCGGTTTAGACCCAGTCAAGGTTGTAAATATGTTAATTAAAATTCTGGCATTGGGGCGGAAAGAGGACGCCGGAATAAAAATAACCGATGACATGTGGCAAAAAGCCCTGGAAATTGTCGTGTCAAAAAAAGATTCGTTTACAGCTAAGGATAGTGATATTGAAGTCGTTGCCAAGAGTATATTAGAGTTGGAGAAGGAAGTTGTTGAGCGGTATAAGAAGGGGGAAGAAAAGCTATTCGGCTACCTAGTGGGGCAGGTGATGGCAAAAATGAAAGGAACTGCAGAACCAGCTCTGGTACAGCAAATTTTAAAGAAATTATTGACAAAATAAATTAGGTGTGGTATAATCAAAATAATAATAAATTTTTGTGATGTCAGAGCTGGAGAATCAATTTAATGAGAGACAAAGGGAACGGGAGCGAGATTCCGAGCAGGAGCAGATCTGTTCTCTTGAGGAAAGTTCAGCAGATGCTGAAGAGGCTGAGGAGTACGGTTATCCTCTGCCTCAGACTGAATTGTTAGAAGAGTCTGAAGCAGATTTTGGGTCTCGGCGAGAGGTGTCGGATCTGGATCTTATCGGTGGCCAGCCGTTTGTGGTTTCTGGTTATGCCGATGATGGACATCCTCCTAAGGGGTTGGTGAGTATCGAAGAACTAGACGAAGCGATGGATCAGTTGCCGGAAGATGATTCGGGAAGTTTGCGAAAAATTATTGATATTATCAATCATTAGATTGGATAAAAGTCAGAAAACAAAATAAAATTAAATTAGATGTTCTGGATTTATCTTACAGTCGCAATAGCCATAATCGCCGGCGGTAGCTGGCTGGTTTTTAATATAAAAAGGAGAAGGGGAGCGCCGGCGGGTGATGACATTAACAGTCGGGTAAATCTAATGATTACTGTCCCGCGCGGCGAGGAGGAGGAAAAAGACGTCAAGGAGAAAATTTCTCCAATGGCGACGGTTATGAGCAATCTTGCTAACATTGACGAAGTGATTGAGAAGCGTCATCTGACTTTTGAGCTGGCCACTGAGGGTGAATCGATTGTTTTTTATTTAACGGTGCCCGGGCCGCTGGTAGAGTTTGTAGAAAAACAGATAACTTCGCAGTATCCGGAGGCGGTGGTGGAGTCATCACCGTATCCAAATATTTTTCCCAAAGATGGAAAGGTAACTGCGGCTCAATTGGCGCTGAAAAAGCCTGCCTATTTTCCGATACAGACATTCGAGGAATTGTCCACAGACGGTTTAAACGCCTTAACTAACGCGTTAAGCAAGTTGGCCCAAGTCCGGTCTGGGGCGGCGATCCAGATATGCTTCCGCCCAACCACGGATAAGAAATGGCAAAATAAAGCCAATGATGTGGCCAGCAGGATGCAGCAGGGTAATTTTGGAGACGACAATTTAGGCAAAGAAATGTTCAAAGAATTCGCCAGCATTATAAAAGCCAATGATGACGACAAGAAAGAATTTTCAGAAAGTAAACGCTTAACGGGCGTGCAGGAAGAGATAATTGACGCCATTAGCAAAAAAGCGGCCCGGCCGGGCTTTGACGTGGTTATCAGAATGGTAGCGGCTGCGCCTGATGATAAAACAGCCAAACTGAATTTACACTCTTTGGTAGACAGCTTTCTGCAATTTGGTTCGCACCAAATAAATCAATTCGAGGTCAATAACAGAATTAGTAAACGAGAAATAATTAAAAACTATGTATTGCGCCAATTTGGAAATCCAAAAGATAGCTTTATTTTAAATACAGACGAGTTAGCAACCATCTTTCACCTGCCTTATACCGGTATCGAAACCCCGAATATCCGCTGGGTGAGGGCTAGGCGTCTGCCGGCTCCAGATAATTTGCCCAAAGAGGGGATTACGATCGGAAAAAACATTTTTCGCGGCATGGAGCGGATGGTAAAAATTAAGCGCGACGACCGACGCAGACATCTATATATGATTGGTAGAACTGGCACCGGTAAAACCACCTGGATGCAAAATATGGCCCTTCAGGACATTATTAACGGCGAGGGAGTCTGTGTAGTAGATCCCCATGGTGAAATGATCGAATGGCTTCTACAGAGAATCCCCAAGGATAGAGTGGAGGATATTATTCACTTCTATCCGCCGGATATCGACCGGCCGCTGGGACTTAATCTGCTGGAAGCCAAAACTCCGACCGAAAAAGACATGGTGGTGTCGGAGATGATTTCTATTTTTTACAAGCTGTTTGATCCGGAAGGAACAGGTAATTTTATCGGCCCGGTGTTCGAGCACTATATGCGAAACATTATGTTGCTGTTGCTGGCGGACGAGGCCAGCGGTGCCACACTGATTGATATCCCGCGGGTGTTGACGGACGACGCCTTTCGTGAGGCCAAATTAGCCAAAGTAACTGATCCAACAGTAATGCGATTTTGGAAAGAAGAGTTTGAAAAGGCCAAAAAAAGCAATCAGCACGGCGAGATGTTAAGCTATATAATCAGTAAGATCGGCCGGTTTATATCCAATCAAACTATGCGCAATATTGTCGGCCAAAATAAAAGCTCCTTCGATATGCGGGATGTAATGGATAACCAAAAAATTCTGCTGGTGAACTTGTCCAAGGGCTTAATTGGAGATATTAACAGCAATTTGCTTGGCTTTATCATTGTTTCTAAGCTACAGATGGCGGCGCTGTCCCGGGCCGATATGCCTGAATCTGAACGCAAGGACTTTTATCTTTATATTGATGAGTTTCAAAATGTTACAACCAATTCAATTACTACGATCTTATCCGAAGCGCGCAAATACAAACTCGATTTAATAATTGCCCATCAGTTCATGGCTCAACTGGATGAAAAAATTCGGGATGCAGTATTAGGCAATGTAGGTTCGATGGTAGCGTTTAGGATAGGTGTCCAAGATAGTGAATGGCTGAGTGAGGAGTTTGCTCCCGATGTCAGCGAAACCGATTTGATTAATATTGAAAATCGCAACGCATATATCAAATTAATGATTGATGGGGGAGTCAGTCGCCCGTTTACAATGCAGACTCTGCCGCCAATGGGTCGTGAAAATCCGAGAATCAGCCAGGCTATCAGACAGCTCTCTAGGCTCAAATTTGGCCGGGATAAGCGGCTGGTAGATAGCGAGGTGGGTAAAAGGATTAAATTTGTAAAAAAGATGCCACCAGGGCCTGATAACTTGCCAAACAAGGGCTTTTAGATGTAGAATGACGCGTACTGTTAACAGAAATATAGAAATCAAAAGAAAGGAAAATAAAATGACAGACAAATCCAAAATAGAAGTAGTTAAACAAATGCTAGAAAGCGCGAGCGCTAACTTGGCTTCAGCCAAGCAGATCTTGGGTGAACTTTTAGGCACTTCCTTCGATGATGGCGTGATAAGTAAAACTACCGGTCTATCGTCCCGAGGGAATATCATTGAAGGCGTGTTTGACGGCCAGCATATGCTCGACGGCGATGGCAAAAAATATCCCGTGCCTGCCAACTATGCCAGCAAGTCTAAATTAGTGGTCGGCGATGTGCTTAAGTTGACCATTCAGGATGACGGCAGCTTTATATTCAAGCAGATCGGCCCAGTTGAACGCAAGAAGTTAATTGGCACTCTGGTTCATGAAAATGATGAGTATAAAGTCGTTGCTGGCGGGAAGTCTTATTCCGTGCTGATGGCTTCTGTGACGTACTTCAAGATCAGCCCCGGCGATCAAGTAACCATTATGGTGCCCAAAGATAATGAAAATGTTGAGTGGGCCGCAGTAGAAAGCGCAATTATTCAACCCGAGGGCTAGTTTATAGGTGTCAGGGTTATATCTGATTTATGTCGTACAAGATACATTGTGCGACTATTCCTGTTTCGATATACAGGCATATATTATGTCTATCTTGCACTGGTACATATCCCCTAACATAAATTATGTTGGAAATTTTAAACTTTAATTATTTAGTTGTTAAACTTTCGTCTCTTAAAATGACCCCGGCTTACGTGAATTCCCTATTCCAGGTGTAAATGGCTATTTTTATGCTCTGGGAGCTAATAAATTGACCTTTGACAGAGGAAAGGGGCTCAAATCCCGTAGGATATGAGCCCAAACCACCCAGGATACATGTTCCGCTCCAGGAGGGGGAAGTTGTCGGAGGGAAATCACCACCCATTTATAGGGGGATGATTGTTAATTACCCTGGGAAGTGTCCTCATACTAATCCAATTATTTCTAATATGTCAAATTTTTGTACAAAAAAGGGGCCAACTATCCGTCAGCCCCAAGGTGCACACCTCGATGGGGTAGGGTGTAGGACACCTTCCCTCCTCTGGCATGCCAGTGGTTCTTCTGAAAGGGGTAATGGTATGTGCAGATGTAGATCCCCGCTAGCCTGTTGCAGTTGGTGATGAAGACGAAGAAGTTGTTGTCAACATGTGGGCGTTAATGAATTCCTTCAGGTCCTTATCGTCTTCCTCACACTTCCCCTCAGTACATGGGAAGTAGCCAACTTTTTCACCCACCTCGATACAGAGTTCTTTTCCCCTTAACCAGATGGATACTGGAACATATGCTTCTTCTTCTGTGCTAATTACTACGCCTTCAAAGTGTGTTACGACTCCTTTTTGCACCATCATGACGAGATTGTGGGCCTGGACACGGCTGCGAATTACCACAGGACCGTGGCCATGGACCATTTTCCCGCCATAAATAGAGCGACTGTGAGTACCCCTTGCGAAAGACATTGCGGTTTCCTCCCCGTTTATTAAGGTTGTAAGGTTGAGAGAGGCCGTCCCGTCCTCCTGCGAGTATCCAAAGGAACAATAAACACACACGGCAACATAACCCCATTAGCAAGAACCAGTTGACATTTTTATTATACTGAATTATCGGTCTCCCAACAAGAAAAAAGGAAGGTTAGCGATTTACCTTCCTTTTTTTGACATGCTGTGCTTCTCTTAGAAAAAAGAAGCATCGGGTGCACAGGCCTTAAATCGAATCCGTGGTAGTTTGTCTTGGGGGAGATCCAGAGTAACAACATCAGTCAAACAGACGCTCATTTGTTCCGCGGTAGCATCGAGCTTCTGGATAACTAGGCTGCTCTTATCCGATTCAATCCCAATCAAGATACCCTCCACCGTCTCATTACGGCCAATTCCAATTTGGAGCTGTTGGTCTCCTGCTAGTCGATCGATCAGGACCAAGTATCCGTTGATACAGGCCGAACTGATGTTGATGATGATCTCTTCAGTTTTTCTGGTGGCTGCTGGCACTAGTTTTTGCCTCCTTGGTATTTTTTACCAGCGAAAGTCCCCCGCTGGATTTTCCCATAGTAAAGGTCCATTGATGTACCGGTTGGTTGATACATCGGGTATAATAGCTGATTTTAGCTCTGGTAGCAAATATTTTGCAGGATTAATCCCCCACCGCTGTTCGTTTTCATATTTGTCTATCTCAAAATGCAAGTGGGGATTTATCGTTCCAGATGAACCGCTATAACCAATAATCTGGCCTTGGGTGACTCTCTCCCCTACTTTTACTAGGAATGAATCCAGGTGGCCATAAGTAATTTGGAAGTTATCGATTTGAACAACAATGCTATGACCGACTCTCTCGCCAACAAAGGTTACTTCTCCCCCACTGGCGGCTAAAACTGGCGTGCCGGATGCTACAGCGAAATCTATACCGTTATGTCTGCCGTTCCAGAGCGGGTATTTTACATTCCAATCGTATTTTACTGCTTCGATCGGGCCGAATAGGCCATAGATAAACCAAGTGTCCCCCGGCTGATAGATGAATTTGCCGTTTTCTACTCCGTAGGTATGATATTGTCTGCTATTGATGTCTTGCCAGTGGAACACGTCATTTGGGCCAAAATAGTTTGTATGAATGGACGGTCCGGCTAGCGGCATAATTAAATCTAACTCCGGGTTGGGAGACGGCTCTGGCTCTGGTGTCACCGGCAAATCGACAACAGCTTCGTTTATCGGAGGCTTAGCTATTTTTAATAAACCTAGGGTATCTCCCCCTGTTGCCGGTGCGCTGGCGCTGGTGGGATATAGAACCAGACTAACTGAAAAAATTATTGCTAAAAGGAATTTTGCCATAACGCAGCATTCTCACACAAAATTGGTCTTAGGTCAACTCTTCTTAATTTCTTGGACAAATTTAGTGAGATCGGTTAGCCAATCATGAGAGAAATCACGCTGACTGACTCGAATTTCTTTTTCTCCTATTTGCAAACTAGGCGCCAGTTTGAGTAAGGGCTCTAAGGTTTTAGGTTTGGGTGTTTTGGTTAGATGAATAATTATTTGGTACTCCGGGATTTCAGTGGATGATTTTATATTTTTGGCAGTAATTGCAGTGACAACCTGTGTATTCAGAGCTGACAGTTTCAACATTAGTAGCTTTTTTAGATTGACGACCTCTTCCGGCAGTTTACCGAAATTTTCTTCAATATTTTTAAACTCCTGATTGAGAACCCTGTCGTTCTCTATTGTACCGAGAGTTTGGTAAATTTTTAGACGCTGGCTTTCGGCATCGACATATTTCGTAGGCAAATAAGCACTGACTGGCAAATCGATAGTAACATCACTGACGTCAACTTTCCTTCCTGCACGCATCTCATCAATAGCTTTGTTGAGCAGTTTGGTATACAAACTTAGACCGATAGCTGTGATGTGGCCATGTTGTTGCTTGGACAGAACACCCCCTGCTCCCCTGATTTGCATATCCCGCATGGCGATATTGTAACCACTGCCCAGATCGGTATTTTCTTGGATGGTTTTAAGGCGCTCTAAGGCCTTGAGCGAGAGTTTACCCTTGTTATAAAGGAAATACGCATAAGCCTGAACCTGCCCCCTGCCAATCCGGCCACGCAGCTGGTGCAGTTGGCTCAAGCCGAAATGTCCGGCATCATCGATGATCAATGTATTGACATTGGGATTATCTAAACCATTTTCAATAATGGTGGAGGCGATCAGCACGTCATATTTATTTTGGTTAAACTCCTGCATGATTTTAGCCAGTAGGCGCTCACTCATCTGACCATGGGCGTGAATAAACTTCACCTCAGGCATTAATCTTTTGAGCTTGTGCTGCATGGTATCAATGGTCTGGACTCGGTTATGAACAAAATAGACTTGTCCGCCGCGTCTGACTTCTTTTTCAATGGCCTGCTTAATTAGATTGTTACTGTATGGTGCAACGGTTGTGATGATTGGCAGGCGGTTGGTCGGCGGGGTTTCGATGACACTGATGTCCCGGATACCGGAAAGAGCCAAGTTGAGAGTTCGGGGAATTGGGGTGGCAGTCAGACTTAAGACGTCAACATCCGAGCGCAGCATTTTCAGTTTTTCTTTGTGGGCTACGCCGAAGCGTTGCTCCTCATCGATGATGACCAACCCAAGGTTCTTAAATTTGATATCTTTGGACAAAAGCCGATGGGTACCAATAACAATATCCACTTCACCGACTTTCAGCTGGGCGATAATTTTCGCTTGGTCTTTTTTGGACTTGAATCGGCTCAGAGCCGCCACTCTTGTGCCGAATTGTTTGAGTCGTTCGGTAAAAGTTTTATAGTGTTGTTCGACCAAAATGGTTGTGGGTGCCAGATAGGCCACCTGATAGCCAGAAGTAACTGCTTTAAAAGCTGCCCGAACAGCGACTTCTGTTTTGCCGAAGCCCACATCAGCTACCAACAGGCGGTCCATGGGTTTATCTCGTTCCATGTCTCTCAGAATTTTGTTAATTACAGTCTCCTGATCTGGCGTTTCAGAATAGATAAAGCTGTCAGACAAGGCCTTGCTCCAGAATTCCTCGGAATTAAAACTGATGCCTTGTTTAAGTTGGCGTTTGGCGTAGAGATCAAGCAGCTCCTTGGCGAACTTATGGGATTCTTTACGGATCTTGCCAATTGTCCGCTTCCATGAATGACTGGATAATCGAGTAAGTTGCGGAGTTCTGCCATCGATTGAGATGTATTTACTGATTTTGTCTATTTGATCAACTGGAGCATATAGCTTATCCCCTTTGGCATACTCCAAAATTAAGTATTCCCGTTCGACGCCATTGAGTTGGATCTTCTGGATATCAATCAATCTTCCAATACCGTGGTCATTGTGAACAATGTAATCCCCTTTCTCAATGTCAGCCATAAACAGGCGCTGTTCACGATGGGATGTTTTTGCCTCTGCTTGGGTGTCGGTAGTGGCAAATATCTCCTGATCTGTCAAAACGACAAGTTTTAAGCTGGGGCTGACAACTCCCACTCCGGCGATTGGCGGCAAAAATTGAGGATTTTTGCCTGGGGCTAAATCGGCTTCCTTTAATATCTGGCCCAGAGACTTTTGCTTGTCGCTACTAATGGCCACTTGCCACTTGTCTTTTATACGTTTAGATATGTCATTAGTCAGCTTGTCCATTTGTGAGGCGTAAATTGGGGCGTCGGTAAAATCAAAGCTAATTTGGCTAACATCACCAGAGGCTATGGCTTCAATTTTTATAAGGGGGATGCTATCCAAGGCCTTGTTGACTACTGCCAATTTAGTGTTTTCGCTAGCCACGAACATCTCATATAGGGACTGCATTAATTCCTCGGTGTGGTCCAGAATTGTAATAAAATTCTGCTTGTTTTGGCTGATGTATTCGACCAAGGTTGGAGCAAAACTTCTGTTTTTGAGCGCGGATATATTGATGGAAGAATCGTCTTTAATTTTGTTGCCGCTCACCGGATCAAACGAATAAATTCCGTCAATTTTATTGCCGGTGAATTTAATGCGATGCGGGCTGTCATTTCCCAATGGAAATATATCGACCACCTCGCCTCGGTGGGCAATCTCGCCAACTTGAAAAGTTTTGGCTTGTCTGTCAAAACCTAAGCTGATAAGTTTGGCAACCAAGCTTGGTGGAGAAATTTCGTCACCAACTTTTAATTTTATACTGGTGGCTGGAGCACTGAGAGGTTCAATTAGATTATTGCCGACAAAGAAGAAAATCTTTCCAAGCGAGTTAAGATCTTTGACTATTTTAATCCGTTTATTAAAGTTTTCAATAAATTCTTGCCGGTTTACGTTGCTGGAGCGCAATGGGGGGTAAATTACAGGACTGATTCCCCAAAGCTCTCTGAGTAATTTTTGAATTCGAAATTGCTCTTGTTCGCTTCTAGTGACAAAGATGATAGGTTTTGAGGCCCTGTGAACTAATCCAGCCAACATCAAAGACCGCCCAAAATTATTGAGTCCTGTAAGAGTCAGCTTTTTGCTTCCCGCTGATTTCAAAAGTTGTTTAAAAGCCGCTGTAGTAGCAAACTTCTCTAAAATCGGTCGGAAAAGCTTTATTGTGTCCAATCCTTGACTGAATTAATTATATGTGGTATAATGAAAAGATAGGGATATATTTCCTATTACATGCTCCTCAAGGCATAGGGCATAGGCGGTAGAATCTTGCTCGCATTTGGACTATTCTGCCCTCCTTGAATAGATCAAGAACATGTGAGCAAGATTCCTCTGCTTATTCCTCTGAAATCCCAATCCTTTCATTCAAGTGTATGGATTTGGTAGGTTTCGGGCTATGGGGAGCTGGGGAAGCTTCGCTAGATTGGCCTTTGGGCCGTTCTGGCAAGCAACGGCGAAGGCGGGGCTTAGTCCCCGTTTTCGCTTATAAATTTTTCATTAATTATTTGTTCGGTTCTTGCAATTGCAAAATTCATTTTTTTTATTTCAGAAATGGAGAATCTTCCAAGAACATAATCGCTGGTGCTTTTTATCTCTGAAGGTTTGTTGTGATGGTTGTCTGAGATGTCCGGCCGGCCCACCCCAATTCGAATCCGTTTAATGTCTGTGGTGTTCAAAGCGTCAATAATGGACTGCATACCTCTATGCCCAGCGCTGCTGCCTGTTTTTCGATAACGGACTTCACCGGTCGGCAGATCGACGTCATCATAAATAACCAAAACATTGTCGTCGGTCACATTAAAGTAACCAATCAACATCTTAACCGCTCTACCTGAATTATTCATAAAGGTAGTCGGTTTGGCAAGGATTAAATTATCAATTTCTGCAATTTCAGAATTACTTTTCTTATGAATTCTAAAATTTGTCTTTAGTTTTCTGGCTAAATGATCAACCGCCATAAATCCCACGTTATGGCGAGTTTTATTATACTGCTTGCCGGGATTTCCGAGTCCAACAACTAGCTTACTTTTCATTTTCGGGGTTTTCTTCTGATTTCTCATGTTTGTCGGCAGTAGTTTGTTCTATTTCCCCGCGTCTGTTGTAAGTTGGAAAAGGTTCTTTGCCTATTCCCTCTTTGTCATATCTATCCTGACCTTTACGGGTTTTGGGAACCGGCTCAACCTTCCCAACCTTTTTGGGAACATCATCCTCGCCATCCGGAAAGTAAGCCGGATTTAGACCCTCGCTGCCTCCGATTTTTTTTATCATTTAGTTAGATAACTACCTCAGTACCCTCTTTGATGGGCTTATCGACTTTCAGGCCGATAACATCGCCCTTCTTGGCCTTGTCCACACTTTCTTTTTCGATTTGCATAGATTCGACCTTCTGGGAGTGAATTTCTTCACCACCCTTTTTGAAAGTGACAGAGTCACCTAGCTTCAGCGGGCCGGCAAGCTCAACAATCGCTACGCCAATCTTGTCGTAGTAATGGGTTACCTTACCAACTTTTTTGTCAGCCATTTTATCCTCCCTTGGGTTAGGACTATGACTCTTGCATTATACTACTTATTGGAACTTTTTTTGAGCACAATTTTTATCGGGGTGCCGGTGAAGTCCCAAACATTGCGAATCTGTTTTTCCAAGTATCTAAGGTAGGAAAAATGGACCTCTTCGGGACGATTCACTTTTAACTCAAATACTGGCGGATTTACATCTCTCTGGCTGGAGTAATAGAACTTCGGTGTGGTCCGTCTGCCCTTGGGGGGCTGAGAGCTAACCGCCTTGGCAATTAAGCGGTTGAGATCCTTGGTGGAAATTTTTAGATTTCTGGCTTGCCAGACAAATGCGATCTGTTCTAACAGCTTGTCTACCCGCTGGCCAGTCAGCGCGGAAATATAAACGCGGGGCATCCAAGTGGCAAACGCATATTTTGAATCGAGATATTTATCAAACTCAGCTGTAATTTTGTGGGTCTTGTCTATTAAATCCCATTTGTTAATGACTAAAATTGTGCCCTTCAAACTTTCTAGAATCATCTGCATGATGTGCATATCTTGGGCAACGACGCCTTTATCAGCTTCTGTTACCAGCAAACAGATGTCTGCCTGCTGAATGGAACGCAGTACCCGCAAACTACTGAATTTTTCAATCCCCTGCTCTATTTTACCGCGGCGGCGCAGTCCGGCCGTATCAATGAACTCGATGATTTTATCTAGATATTCAATTTGCTCGTTGATAGTATCTCTGGTAGTTCCGGGTATTTTACTGACCACGCTTCGCTTTTTGCCAATTAACTTGTTAAACAAAGTAGATTTGCCGACATTTGGACGGCCTATAATAGCTACTTTGATAATTTCCTTATCCTTTTTCTTTTCGACTTTGGGCTTTTTAATTTCCCTGAGCTGTTTTACAATGCTATCCAGTACATCCCCTACCCCCTTGCCACTAAGCCCGGAAGTTTCGTAAAAATTTTTAAAACCAAGACTATGAAACTCATTAACATTGGCTTGGCCAGACTTAGTATCGGTTTTGTTAACCAGTAGAACCACTGGTTTGTCGAGTTTGCGGATAATTTTTGCCGCCTTAACATCTTCTGGATTAAGGCCTTCCTTAGCGTCTACCATGAACAGGACTAGATCGGCAGAATTAAGGGCCACTTTAGTTTGCAACAGAACGTCTTGGGCAAGTTGGGATTTATCATCCAGCTCAATCCCGGCTGTGTCAGCTATTGTGAAAGCCAGCCGATTCCAAGTAACTTCGCTGAATAAAACATCCCGGGTAGTTCCCGGTACTTCGGATAAAATCGCCTGTTTAGTGCCAATCAGGCGATTAAACAGGGTGGATTTGCCAACATTTGGGCGACCAACAATGGCAACTAGGTGACTCATGGTCTTATATAAAAAAAGGGGGTTAATAAAATAAACAGCTTAAGTTTTGGATACTTTGGCAAGATAAAGCGTCTTAAACCACCTCTATCCAAGAGTAGGCCCTGAGAGCCCAGTCCAAAGCTTCTTTCCCTTCTCTGAATCTGTCTGGACTGTTTAACAGCACAGCAATAACTCTTTGTCCGCTGCTGCCGACAGCCGAGGCTACCAGCGACTCTCCGGCTTCGTCAGTCGTACCGGTTTTTACACCGATTACATTTTTAAATCTGCCAATTAGCTCGTTGGTGTTGTTCAAACTGTGGCTTAAACGGCCGGTAATGTCATAAACCGTGGTCTTGTCAATGGCTACAATTTCAGCAAATATTTCGTTATTTAAAGCAACTCTGGTCATCTCAGCGATGTCGCGGGCCGTAGAATAGTGATCCGCCTCGTCAAAACCAATGTCATTGGTAAAATGCGTGTTGATCAAACCCATCTCTTGTGCTTTAGAATTCATGGCCCGGACAAAACTGGAGGGATCATCGGCAATTTCAGTGGCAAATACCGTGGCAGCATCATTGGCCGATTGAATTAGTAATCCTTTCAACAAATCAAGGGCTGTTAATCTCTCATTTTTATATAAATACATCCGGGAGCCAGTAGCTTCTGCCGCTATAGACGAAACCTGAATTGGCATGTCCAGATTGTTCTGATACTTATCCAATACTACCAAGGCGGTCATTATCTTGGTAAGGGACGCTATGGGTAGCCTGGCATCAGGATTTTTGGCGTACAGCACCCGACCGCTGTCTTGGTCCAAAATCATTACTGACTTGGCGGCTAACTCAGGTCCTGGATAGCCGGGATTTTTAATCGGACCAATCAAAGTATTTAAATTTTGAACAAAGCTTGTCAGGGTGTAATTGGCATCAAATATGTTAAAAGTCTCCAGAAGTTGTCCCTGTATAGTGTTGAGAGCGCCCGAAAAAAATTGGGCGATTACTAATATTAACGCTAATGATTTCACGTGATAGAAGATTTTAGAAAATAATAGTTTTGTTTTTGGTTATATCGCATTATACAACCCAAATTACATTTCAGGGTTATTTCTTTTTGTTCTTTATAATTAATCCCAACTCTTTGAGAGCCGTATCGTCTAGGGGTTTGGGGGAGTTCATCATCGGGTCGCGTGCTTTGTCGGTCTTGGGAAAGGCAATAACCTCGCGGATATTCGGTTCATTCTGAAGAATCATAACTAGCCTATCAATGCCGGGAGCAATGCCGCCGTGGGGCGGTGCGCCATATTTGAAGGCATCTAGCATGTGGCCGAATTTGGCCTCGATTGTTTTTTCATCTATTCCTAAAATATTAAATATCTTTTGCTGAATTTTTGCGTCGTGAATACGCAAAGAGCCGCTGCCGACTTCATAGCCATTGAGAACTAAATCATATGAAGTGCTAACTATCTTCCCGGGATCTTTATCAAGCAGTTTAATTTGGTCAGTTTTGGGTGCGGTAAAGGGATGGTGTTCAGAGGCTAACTTTCCGTTTTCCTTGGCAAATAACGGAAAATCTGTGATGAACGCAAAGGCCAGTTCATTATTGTCCTTCTTGTTTCTACGCAGGTCAGGCTTATCTGTCTTATATTTCTTTATCGCCTCTTTGTAGGTAATACGCGGCCATGGTTCGGTGGTAATTTTTTTGTCTGGATAGAGGGTTTTAACTAATTCCGTAAACATTTCTTCTGTTAGCTTTAGGATATCGTCCTCATCAACAAATGACATCTCCAAATCCAGTTGGGTAAATTCAGGCTGACGGTCTCCCCGACTGTCTTCATCCCGCATACAGCGGGCAATTTGGTAATATCTTTCAAAACCAGCCACCATTAAAAGTTGCTTGTACTGCTGCGGACTTTGGGGCAGAGCATAGAAACTGCCCGGGTATTTGCGGCTGGGGATAACGTAATCCCTGGCTCCCTCCGGTGTGGCTGATGTGATAATAGGTGTTTCTATTTCAACAAACTTGCGGTTATCCAGCCAGTTTCTTAAAAAGTTAATAACTTTATGGCGCATTAGTAAGTTTCTGTGAATCCGTTCATGCCTGAGGTCCAGATAACGATACTTCAGGCGCAACTCTTCATCTGTGGCTTTCTCTCTGTCTATTTCAAATGGTGGAGTTTGAGACTCGTTTAAAATCTTGAATTCACTTGCCCGAATCTCGATCGTGCCAGTGGGAATTTTGTCGTTTACATTTTTACTGTTCCGTTTAACAACTTTCCCTTTTACATAGACCACCGACTCCGGCTTGGCGTCCTCGGCCATTTGGCGAAACTTATTTTTGTCATCAAAGACCACCTGAACAAGGCCAAAACCATCGCGCAAATCAATAAATATGATCTGGCCCATATTTCGGATACTTCGAATCCAGCCGTATAAATTAACTTCTTTGCCGATTTTCTGCGGAGTATCTGATGTAAAAATTCTTTCCATAAACTAATATTAGCACAATGAAAACGATAAAACGTCAATCATTGGGCCAGAGTTCTATATTAAAATAAAATTTTAATTTTGTGATAAATTTTGCAACTTCCAGAGCTGATTATCTTGACATCTGGGCAAAAAACTATAGGCTTGGAGAGAGTGTATTGTACCCTATATCGGGAGGTGACGTGCGTGTGAATACACCAGTCCAACTGCAGATCTTGCCTGTAATTCTGGTGGTGGATGATGACGAGTTCGTCAGAAAGATGCTCGAGAGCATGTTAACAAAGAGAGGATATTCGGTTTTAACTGCTGCTGACGGCAAAGAGGGTCTGAAGCAATTTGAAGACAATTCCGCGTCTGTTTCGCTGGTAATTACAGATGTGGAAATGCCTGAAATGACAGGTCCAGACATGGTTAAACAGCTCCCGTCGAGTGTTCCTATCATCTTTATTTCGGGCAATTACGGCAATTCTCTAACCATTTCTTGCAGTAATTGGTTTGTATTTGTACCTAAGCCGATCGACAGCCAAAAACTGCTGGAGCTAATAGCCGGAATGGTCATTCACTAGCCAAACTCGGGCGAAAATTATACCCTTCGTCGCAAAGCGAGGGGTTTTTATTTACTCGGTTGGCGACCCGCCCGTAAACATTGCAGTCAGTGATACAACAATATTTTTCAGCATTGGCAGAATTCCCGGAAAGATAACCACAGCTAATACAATCCAAAGCCAATGCTTTTTGATCTGGTTGTACAGGAACGCTGCAATAGCCAGAACCAAAATAACTGAAACCACCCACTGGAACTGCTCCGGAAAAATGCCGATAAAACTGTTGTATGCACCGTAAATCCTATCAACAATAGTCTGGGTGGCCCCCTCGGCGGCCTCTTGTGCCTTATCGGCGATGGTGTTGGCGATAGAGTTTACTATAGTGTCTTCCATAGCATTTTCATTCTATCATAGCTTTGAAATCTTCCACTAACTTTACCGGAGTAGGATCGATACCCATTTTAAGCGCCAGATAATATGACGCAAAATCCATAACTATAAGCGTGGAAAACATCTTTTCCAATTTAGTTTGGCCGAGCATATCCCAAACAGTCGCCTTCAACCCAATGGGCCGTTTGCGCAACAGATCTCCAGTGACCAACATTCGTTTATTAATCTTTGGATCGTCATCAGGATCCCGTAGCATAACTATTCGATAGTTTCCTAACACATTGGAAAATCCCACCATTTCATTGTGATTGAGTTCGGGCAATACATTCCAAAAAGCTGGAATCTTCGAATTTTCGTTGAATTTAATCTTAGCAATCCGAGCAATCGGCCAATATTTGTCTGAAGCATATATAAGCGGAATTGTGCCAAATAAGCTCTCTCCGAGTTGCTTACCTTGGATTTCAGTATTAAGGCCCAAAAGGCTGTCGGCCATTTCTCTGACTTGACTTTCTGCTGATAGCGGAAGAAAGCCAACTTTTTGAGCCAGCCCTACGAGAATAGCAAAAATATATCCAGATGACATCCGCGGCTGAAAGTTTTCTGATTCTTTTATCAATTTGATAAATTCTACCCTGTCTCGCATTGCCATATTTAGCAGCTTACCCCCGGAAGCAACGGCGACAATTTGAGCCCCTGTTTTAATAGCTTGCCTGTATGCTGATAAAGTTTCTTCTGTATTGCCAGAAAATGAAACAGCGATTACTAAAGTCTTTTCATCTAGTGGATGAGAAATATGATAGTTTCTGTTAATTAGCAATGGAGATTTAATGCTCTTTTCAAAAGCGCAATTTACTAAATCTCCGGCCAAAGCACTTCCGCCCATACCAGTGACAATTATTTTTTCCACGGGAGTTTTGACAGTAGTTTTCGTCACCAAGTCAAAACCTTTCCCAAATTGTAAGGGATAGTTAGTAATCATTCTGTACATATTAGATGGGTCTGGATTTTTCATTTTATTTCGCAAGTTTACGGAGCAGCTTAATATCTTTAATATCCTCCTTAATATTACCAGTGCGGGGAGTTTCCAAAATAAAGGGTAATTTTCTTAGCTTGGCAGTATGTAGCCAGTTTTTGAACGCTTGAGCTCCAATTTCCCCTTTGCCGATATTGGCATGCCTGTCTTTTTTGGAGCCGAGCCCGCATCCGCGTCTGGCATCATTCATATGAATAAATTTCAAATGCTTAAGACCTATCAGTCTATCAAATTTTCTTAATAGATCAGAAATATTTTTCTGGGTCCGAAGATCCGTACCAGACACAAACAGGTGGCAAGTATCAAGACAAAAACCAAACCGTTTCTTGTTTTTGATACCTTTCCAAATGGCTCCCAACTCTTCAATGGTATCTCCTATCCGGTTGCCAGCACCGGCGTCATTTTCAATAATTAATCTCACTGGCCATTTCTCGTCTGTTAATTCGGCTAATCTGTTTAAAGTTTTGATGGCTAGTTTGACCCCCTCTTGATTGCTATTTTGATTGCTGCCGCAATGAAAGTTGTAGCCGTCTGCTCCGATTCGATAAGCAATCTTAGCTTCCTCTTTAAGTTTTTTTAGGCTGAAATTTCTCAGAGTCATCTTATGGCTGGCCGGATTAGGCAAATAGGCAGAATGGACCAGCACCTGTTTAACTCTAGAATTTTTCCAAGCTGTTTTAAATTTTTCTATTTCTTTATCGCTAACTTGAGGCGTCTGCCAAACTTGGGGAGAGCCAATAAAAATTTGAATTACGTCGCAAGTCAGCTCTTCGGCATCCTTAAAAGCATTATGTAATCCGCCAGCAGTAGAGACATGATATCCAAATAACATATGAACGTATTATATCAACTTAAACTCTTTACATTATAAATTATGTATGGCTATATACTATAATGAGTCCAGTGGTCACCGACCCAGTTTCAGACTTGGAGAGTCTCAAGACTCGTTGAGAGGGTCTCTGACCCGAAGGGCGGGTTCGTCTATCGGCTAGGACGTCAGCTTCTCAAGCTGGAAAGACGGGTTCGATTCCCGTACCCGCTACCACCCTATTGGCGACGCCAAGTAAAGTAAAGTCGGGGTAACTGGTAAATTTTTGCAGGCATTGGTTGTGTTGTCTGTTTAATCAATAAGTTTGAACAATAATACATCCAAACCAAGATTTTGCCTGCACCTGGCATATACTTTATACTACTTGTGATTGTCTCGGATACTTTTGCCAGGGGAATCAGTTCTTTAACAAAAAGGAGAAAAAACTATGGCAACATTGCCAAAAATCATTCAGGGCGGTATGGGTGTGAATATCTCCGGCTGGCCATTGGCTCAAGCAGTCTCGAGACTCGGTCAGCAAGGTACGATTTCTGGTGTTGCATTAGAAAGGATCATGGCACGTATTCTACAGAGAGGAGATCCCGGTGGCCACATCCGCAGGGCACTTTCCAGTTTTCCTTTCCAAGATATTGCTGACAGAGTAGTTAGTAGATATTTTGTTCAAGGAGGAATTTCTAAAACTGTGCCCTTTAAGAAAGTGCCTATATTCACTGTCAATATGCCGCGTCTTTTGATTGAGCTTATAATCTGTGCCAGCTTTGCATTTGTATGGTTGGCCAAAGAGGGGCATTCAAACGAGATTAGTATCAACTATATGGAAAAGGTGGCAATGCCCCACCTTTATGCCATTACGGGTGCAATGCTCGCCGGCGTAGATTGCATTACAATGGGAGCCGGAATTCCGCTTCAAATCCCAGCTGTGATTAACGCATTACTAGAGGGAAAATCCGTTGAATATCGGCTGCCAGTTAGTGGGACAAACATTGCTGGTTACACTATGAAGTTTAACCCTGAAAATTTCTTCGGTCGGCAAATCTCGTTTCCCAAAAGGCCAAAATTCCTTCCCATTGTTGCCTCGAATCTCCTCGCAAAGTTCTTTAAGAAGAAGTTGCCAGAAGGTAGTATATCGGGATTTGTCATTGAAGAACCAACCGCCGGTGGGCATAACGCACCACCGAGGAAGATAATCCGAGATAAATCTGGTATCCCTCTGCCAATCTACGGTGCTAAGGACATTGTAGATTACGAAGAAATCGCAAGACTGGGTTTACCTTTCTGGATCGGTGGTTCACATGCTTCACCAAAAAAGCTTAGATGGGCACTTGATGCAGGTGCTGCCGGTATTCAAGCCGGCTCGATTTTCGCTTTGAGTGAGGAATCAGGGATGGATCCAGTGATTCGTAAAAGAATTCGCCAGTTGGGATTTGATGGCAACTTGCATGTCAAGACCGACATGCGAATTTCGCCGACGGGTTTCCCATTTAAGGTTGTATGTCTTAAAGGAACACTGTCAAATAGCATCATCTATAACGGCCGTGTCCGTATCTGCAATCATGGAGCGCTTACAGAACTCTATGAAAGACCTGATGGCAATGTGGGTTATAGATGCCCAGCTGAGATAGAGCAGCAATTCGTTATGAAGGGCGGAAAGATTGATGAAACCCTTGGTAGAGGATGTCTCTGCAGCGGTCTTCTATCAACAGCTGGCTATGGCGATCATGGTGAACCCCCGATTGTCACCCTCGGTGATGATGTTAGTTTTCTTCGAAAGCTCATGAAAGATCGCAGCTCATCGTACACTGTCGAGGATGCCATCAACTGGCTTCTTGACTGCCATAGGCCGCTAATCCAACATGGTTAGCGGCCTCTTTTTTATGAACTTATCTTGATAACTGAATTATATCGCTGATACTCAGTGGACACACAACCTAGACAAATCGACAATGGGTTTAACGGCTGTCCATCTGAGTCTTTGCATTTGTATCCTTTAACCTACAAGCATCCGCCAGTTGACGGATGCTTGTTTCTATAATTTCTAGGAATCTATTTCTTAGCTAAAATTGGCAAACCAGTGCGAGCGCTTTCCTTGATCTTGTAGCCAGCTGGTAGCTCATTGATCGATTCTGGCTTTACATCTTTGGAGAAATAGTAAATCCTCTGCTTGCGACCGCCTTTAAGGGTTACTTCCTTAGAGTTAAGGTAATAGGTATTGCCCTTGCTGTTTTTATGACTATAAGCCATACGCCTCCTAAATATTTAAGGATATATAATATGTATTCATTTTACAGATATGCTTCTCCTTTGTCTAGGTGTAGGACCGAATCTGTCAAGGAGAGCCCCAAACTCAACGGCTTGGGGCTCAATAGTTTAGGGGATGTAAAAAGGAGTAAAGGTATTTAGCTTATGGGTACCACCTCCCCTATCCTGACGTACAGTCGTACAATCGCCAGCAGACAACAGGCAACCGTACGTTCTCATTATAATCTAATTCAGGGTTTTTTCACCCGGCTGCCAATCTGCAGGACAGAGTTTGCCGGTTTGCAGTGCTTCCAGTGTCCGGAGTAGATCATTTACACTTCTGCCAACACTGTCAGCTGATACAACCAGCCAGCTGATTTCGCCGTCCGGATTAATTACGAACGTGGCCCGCCTAGCAACACCTTTTTCATCATCCAAAATTCCGTATTGATGGCTGATCTGCTTATTAAAATCGGAAAGCAGAGGGAAATTGAGCTCTCCCAGCTCCTTAGACCAAGCTTGATGCGAATAAACACTGTCCGTGCTAACCCCGAACACCTCTGCTCCTAATTTTTTAAAATCTTCTCTGGCTTTGCTTAGAGCGATAACTTCTGTGGGACAAACAAATGTAAAATCTGTGGGATAGAAAAATAATACCACCCATTTGCCCTTATAGTTTGAAAGTTTAAATGTTTTAATGCTGTCATTGACATAGCCCTCAAGCACAAAGTCCGGTGCTTTATCTCTTACTGTGAGCATATTTCCTCCTAAATTAAATTCGTTTATAGTACCGACCATTATACACCATCTAAAGAATAAAAAACTGGGCAGCCGCTACGACTGCCCCAATGGACCAATTTACCGATGATATAGACTAATATCTGCTGCGCGTCCCTCTCTGGTGGTTTTTGTAAAACGAATGGGGTGACACGCGGCGGGGAGTTTTCCCCGTTTGTCTAGCTCTTCCGCGTTTTCCGCGACGCTCCTTTTCATTTTCTTTTTCTCCGTCATAGTTACGGCTGTCATCGTCAATTTTGTTTCCCATAAATACGACTCCTTAGGGTGCAATTCCAGAAATCACATAACTTTGTGCTTCTGGTGGCTTCAATATATCAAAAAGAAAATCATCCTGCAAGTATTTAGCTACCAGAGCCATATATTTGGTTATTTGGCATGCTGGAAATACGCCAAAAGCCTTTCAAACGACGAGGGCTAAATTGTATTTAACTTTGAATTGCTTGCCTTGAAAATGGAGTATATTATAATTAAACGTCAAGTAGGGTCGAATCTATCTGCCGATAGGTAGACAAAGGGAAAATTATTGCTATGACATGTATTAGTTATGGCGGTCGTAATAAAATAATTGTATAAACTATATGAAATATCTGTATTACGGGAGTGTAATTCTTTTAGCCAGCTTGATGCTGGTTTTGATGCCTCACGGCGATGTCGAAACGGCTGAAGCTGCTGCCGGACCCACGGTGTGGCAGTTTTCGCCAAGCACGGTAACCAGCCTGGATTTTTCAGGTGCCTATATTGAAATTACTGGTACTAACTGGCCCAAAGAAATGTATGGGCTGAGTGCTCATCTGGTAAATGATGATGAGTGGGTTCAGCTAGAAACTATCAGCTATGTTCCAGACGCCGGGCGGATGGTTGTAATGGTTCCTCCTTATAATCAAGCATCAGACGGGACCACTTACGATCTTGTAGTAATGAAAATATCTGGGGCCAGAACAGTGCTACAGGATGTCTTTACTGTAACTGATGATTCTGCCAGCGGAAGCGAAGGAAATGGGAATGAAGAGGAGACCACAAACGGGGAAGATACAACATCCGCAGACAGGCCAACGCCTGAAGTTTTCAAAGCTAACGCCAACGGTCCGGATGTTATCGATTATTATCCCAGCGAATTACTAGGCAATCCATACAGCGGAACAACTCTGACAATACTGGGACACAATTGGCCAGACGAAATGTATGGCTTGGTTGTTCAGTTAGTGGATCCAATGACTAATAATATATTCAATTGCCTAACTATCAGTTACGCCCCAATTGCCGGAAGAATTGTCGTGCAAACCCCGGTTATCTCGCTTACTAACGATGCTTTATTAGATATTTATATATCTGATAATCAAGGCGGGCGTACTGTTATCAAAGACGGTTTGTGGTTTAGGCCAAATGTAAATTAGAAATAGATAAGCTAAACCAAATAATCCCGGCATAGAGTGCTGGGA
This sequence comes from candidate division Kazan bacterium, assembly GCA_003647645.1. GTDB lineage: Bacteria > Patescibacteriota > Kazan-3B-28 > Kazan-3B-28 > Kazan-3B-28 > B79-G16. Next base: position 65,341 of record QMNG01000001.1, read on the forward strand.
TTATTTGTTTTTCAGTTTATACAAACATTAACCAAACACCCAAAACCACCATAACTATTCCAACAACCAAGTGGAGAATTTTGAGGTTTTTGTTCTTCCACTCCATTGTCTGATCGGCAGTGGTGTAACCAAAACGGATCAGAAGCAAAATTAAGACAAGTGGGAGAACAAAAATTAGGTTGTAATACAATAAAGTAACCAAAACCGCCGACCATGAAAATTCTTTACTCAAAAGTCCCAGAACAAAAAGATAGGGACCGCCTGTGCAAGGAAGCTCAAAAAAGGTCACTATCACACCAATAACGAAAGCCATAATGGGACTGGCGACCTTTTTAATCAAACCCTTCATGGTGGGACGCCAGGATCTCGGCACCTCTGTGACAAAACCGAGTTTGCCATACCAAAAGAAATCCTTAATATTGGCTAAACCTATTAAGATTGCAATTATCCCGACAATTTTATGTAAGATAAAGCCCAGCCCAGCTAGTTGCACCGCACCCAATAGGCCTAAGCCAATAGCATAGTAAGTTGTATAGAGGCCGGCGACAAATGCCAAACCTGTCTTCAGGATTATATTTTTATCTTTAATTACGACTAAACCAGTAATTAGAAGCAACAGCACAGCAATAGCACAAGGATTAACAGAGTCAGCAAAAGCCGCGCCGGTGATAGCCCAAAAAGTTGGTTCAGTAATCTCAAGGGGTGAACAAACCATATCCCTATTCTATCCTAACTGCCTTGCCAGTAACCATGGCTTCGGCAACTTTGTCATAGGCCTTCTGCAAAATCCTATGAAAAGTGCTTTGGGAAATTTTCATCTCTTCAGCTGCTTTAGATTGAGATAAATTCTGCAAATGCCTTAATCTTAAGGCCTCGCCCTCATCAAGTTCCAAATGGATTACTTCTAAATGTCGCAGGGGGATACCCACGGGCTTGAAATAGTTAGCCCGTGGGCAAAACCGAATTCTGCGTTTAAGTCTTGGTCTGGCCATCCTAGCAAAATTCCCCTGTCATTAGAGTGCCGCATTTAGGACATTTGATTTGTGTACAAGGCACACCACGCTGATTGTGTGGCTCCTTATGTCCACATTTGGGACAAGTGCAGACGTCTGATCCCAATGGCCTACCAGCCATGCCACGGCCCTGGCCGCGGCCCAGACCTCGGCCAAATCCCTGCCCCATATTGCCAGTTCCATCTCTTCTAGGCATATATTCTCCTTGGTTTAACTTATATATATTATGAATATATATTCATTATATCATAAAGTCAACTCAAGGCAACTACTATTTGCTTGAACTGACTGGGGCGGTTCTGTTGAACAGCAAAACGATCATGGAACCCCCCGCACTAAATTTTTGTTCTAAATGGCTCCCGGGCAGGGATTCGAACCCCGATTCCTTGGACCAGAACCAAGTGTCCTGCCGTTAGACGACCCGGGAATATTATGCGCGGGACAGGCGCCACCAGTTGCCCCCACCTGCAACGCTTGGCATAGCAATAACGTTACACTGGCTTTGGCCAAATCTTTAGCTTGTTTAGCTTTCCATATCATTTTCGTGGAAGAATTTTTCCTGGACTTCGTCATTTGTACGAATCCAGCCCATTAATACTGCTACGTGCTCCTTTTCTTCATCACGATTATGAGACAGAACTTTCTTTAATGATTCGTTACTAGTTGCATCAACCCTCTCTTGATACTTGTTAATTGCATCAAGCTCCTCAATGAGTGATTGGCGAGCCATCTGAAGATCTTTCGAATTCATCGCTGCTCCCTAGAATATATAAACTAATATAATCGCTAAAATACCCAGCCAAATTAATGTCAAACTAACTAGCCCGATAGCTCTACCCCATTGGTCCTTGACTGCCAAATAGATTGGATATCCCAGTACTGAACCGGCGGCTAGCACTGCTACTATAATAAACATAATTGGTATAAGAATAAACCCAGTGGTATTCATCGCTTCGGATTCATCAACAAACTGGTTTATATTTAACATGAACATTGACCACAACCAAACAAACACACTGGCACTCAATGCCTGCGCAAAACTTATTCCAACAAAACGAAGAATGTTTTTACCCATATCTATTTAAATAAGCTCTTATACACATCCTCTGTTTTTCTAATCATAGTTTCGGCGGAAAATTTCTCAACTGTTTTAGCATGATTGCTGCAGAGCTTACGCATTAATTTTTTATCATTAATAAGCTTGAGTAAAGTCGCTGACAGTTTTTTAGGGCTCTTGGGTTCCACCAGCAAACCATTGTGATTATGTGTAATAATTTCAGGAATGCCGCCGACTCTCGTTGCTACAATTGGCACACCAACTTTCATTGCTTCAAGCAAGGTAATGCCAAACGCCTCCGAAAGAGACGGCAGAACAAAAATTTTAAATGTGCTAAGCGCAGGCAGAACATTTGCCAGAGAGCCGGTAAACACCACTTTATCTTCTATTTTTTGTTTCTTAGCCAACCGTTCGAGAAAATGTTTCAGATGTCCCCTACCCACAATAACCAGCTTAGCTCTGGGCACACTTTTGGCTATACGAGCAAACGCCTTGATTAGCGTAGCAGTATCCTTGGCAGGATTAAGAGAACCAACTGTCCCGATAATAAAATCTTCTGGTTGAATGCCGTTTTTTTTGCGAAATTCTTCAATGTCTTTTTCGCTAATCTTACTCCTGAGAGGAGTAATGCCGTTATAAACCACTGTAATTTTATCTGGCTTGGTAATTTTAGATTCTATTAAAAACTTTTTTACAGCATTGCTGACGGCGATAACCTTGTCTGTCCATCTGTCCAGCGCCTTCATTACTTGTAAATGTGTAACGTGCAACAGGGGATTACCCAAACGAAAATCATGGGTATATGTGTGCTCGGTGTGGATGCGTTTGATGTGAAGACTGCGAGACGCTAATCGCCCAACTAGGCCCGCCCTCTGACCATGGGTATGAATAATGTCGGGCTCATATTTTTTTAGCAGTTTAAATATGGCGTTAATGGCTGCTCTATCGGCTCTGCCTTTCATTGGCACTTGGAAAACGGGAATTTTGCGCTTTTTAAGCTCTGCTACCAGTGGCCCTGCCGGAGTAATAACCGTTGGAATAAATTTAACTTTATCAATGCCGGACATCAAAGTCAGCAAGTGCCGCGGCGCACCCGTTAAAGAGCTATCCGCAATAATCTCAAAAACGCTTATCCTTTTACTCATAGTTTGAAATATGAAATCTAGAATTTGGAATTATATTTTATTCTCTGAGTTTGTCGAAGAGATACCATAACTTGATACTGAATGCTAGATACTGGACGCTAATTTGCCAATTGCCGTTTTAATTCGTTTAATAGATTCATCTTTACCTAACGCTGCTAATAATTCTGTCGGGCTGGGACTCCCCTCTTCCCCGGATAAAGCCACTCTCACGGGCCAGAAAACATCTCCAGGCAAAAGGCCTTCAGCCGCCACCGTATTATCTAACACTTGCTGTAGTTTTGTCTCTACCCAATCCCTTTCATCAATGGCTTCCAATACTTTCAGCGCCGCATCTAACCCCTTGGCAGTTTGTTCAGGACTGCTTTTTTTGAAGATCAATAGCTTGCCATCGTATTTTGGTGCTTTCAAAAAATATTCAATCAGATCTGGAATTTCCGATAAGGTTTGAGCTCTATCTTGTACCAGCTTAAGCGCCTTTTCTATTAAATCTTTGTCCCCTTTTAAATGTGTAATATACGGCTCGGCCAATTTGATATAGTCATCTAAACTTTTCTCCATTAAATAATGGTGATTTATGTGATTGAGGTTCTTAATGTCAAAAACCGCACCGGCCTTTTGAACACGATCTAGAGTAAACATTTTTACCAATTCTTCCAGCGTAAAAAAATCATTTTCATCTGGGGGTGACCAGCCCAATTGGGCCAAAAAGTTTATCATTGCTTCTGGCAGATATCCGGCTTTGATGTAGGCTTCAAAATCTATATCACCGGCCCGTGATGAACCCGACGAAACCATGCGCTTGCTCATCTTACTTTTATCAGGGTTTAAAATCAGCGGGATATGAGCAAATTTGGGAACATCTGCCCCCAGTGCCTCATACAGTAGAATGTGCTTCGGTGTATTGCTCAAGTGATCTTCCCCGCGAATAACATGAGTAATGTTCATATCAATGTCGTCCACCACATTGGCAAAGTGAAAGGTTGGACTGCCATCTTTCTTAAACAAAACAACATCGTCAAAATCTTGTGAATTAAACTCAACCTTGCCGCGAATTAAATCATCAACAATGATTTTCTTGTTTTTTTCTGGCAGGCGGAAATAAGTCCCGCCATCATGCTCGTAAATCAAATCTTTGGCTTTAAGTTTATCTAAATATTTTTTGTAGATATCAGCCCGCTTGCTTTGGTGGTATTCCTCATCCCATTCGATCCCCATCCATTTAAGACCGTCTTTAATGTTGTTCTCGAAAACCGCCTCGCTTCTATCCTTGTCAGTATCCTCAAACCGTAAAATAAAAGTTCCCCCATTTGCCAAAGCATAAACATAGTTAAACAGTGCGGTACGGACACCACCAATGTGTAGTGGCCCTGTCGGACTAGGCGCAAAACGGACACAAACTTTCTTCTCCATACCTCTATTGTAGCAGGTAAACAAACAGATTTTGGATAAAAGGAAAATTACCCCCAAACTATAATCGGGCTAATTTCTCATGTCGAACTGCCTTCATAAATTCAATTGTGGCAGTCTTTATTCGGTCTTTTCTCCACGGCTGGCTGATGAGGCGCCAGAGCCACTCTAATCCCCTATCGCGCATCCATTCCGGCGCCCGGCGGGCAGGCGTGGCGTTTGCCCCCGCTTGCATAGCAGCTCCGCCGACGATGAAGTCGAGCGCGCCTCCGATGCCGATGGCAATGGATTTGTGCAAACGCGGGAGAAAATTCTTTATCCACTTCATTTGCTTGTCGGCCGGGAAAGCTAGAAAGATGATTTGAGGATTGGTCTGCTGGATACGGCGGATCACTTCCTCCTCATCTTCGTGAGGCGGGCCGACCATCACTTCCACAACATTCAGCCGGGGATATAGTTGCTGCATCACTCGGGCGGCTTTGAGCGCCACACCCGGGCCGGCTCCCAAGAGAAAGATACGCCACCCCCGCTCGCTGGCGAGCTTGGCCATCTCCCATACCATATCGGCGCCCGTGAGCCGTTCAGGGATAACATTTAAAAGACGCGGCGCTAATACGACGGCAGCCGAGGTCCAGAGCCACTGCCACCATTCTTGGATCTGCTTCAAGACCGGAATATTGGTAATAGGCAGGGATAGGTATTTGGCCGCCCACAAGAGGCCCACGCCGTCGGCCAATGACAAACTAGAGTTGTTTAACACTTCCCTGAACCACGGATGTAGGTTGGCATACATCACCATCTCTGGATTGGGTGTGACGATGTAGTGATTTCTGCGAGTATGTATCATAGCTATAATCTCCTGCAGGGCTTGCGGCAGAGTAATAGTATGGACCTTAACGCCCAAGATTTTGACTGAGGATAGACTAGTCATTTGAGAACTTTCTTTTTAACTGACTCAGCAACCAATTCTCTAATCTCATCTTGAAATCTTTTTTTGCTAAATTTTTTAGCATGCTTGCGGATGATTTTACAGTCAAACTTATTTTCTTGAGTTATAAATAACCGCAGGGTTCTCTTTAAACTGACAACGCTTTGCTCATCAAAGAAAATGCCAGTTTTCCCCTCGATTACGGTTTCTAATAGTCCACCTTTTCTAAAGGCTATCACCGGTTTGCCGGCAGCCATCGCTTCTACTGGCACGATCCCAAAATCCTCCTCGCCGGGGAAAATGAGCGCCCGGCAATTTTGCAAGTACTTGATTTTCTCTGCGTCATTGACCCAACCCAGAATTTTAGTATTAGGCCCCGCCAATCTTTTGAGCTTTGATTCCTCCTCGCCTGTGCCAATCACAATTAAAGGCACATCTAAATCTCGACAAGCCTCAATTGCCAAGTCCAGCCGCTTATAATAACTTAGACGCGAGATGGCCAAAAAATATCCTTTGTTTTCTGGATGCATCGATATTTTATCCACATCAACCGGCGGATAAATAATTTGAGCATCACGCCGATAATATTTGCGAATCCGATTGCGGACATTCCTAGAGTTGGCCACAAACATATCTACACGGGAACTGCCCAGCTTATCCCACATCCGAATTTTGAAAAGCAGACCTCGCATAGTTTTGGTAATTGCTCTACTCAAACTCTGTTCCCCCAAGTATGTATGCCAGGCGTCCCAGACGTAGCGCATCGGTGAGTGAACATACGAAATATGCGTAGTAGCAGCCGGTGTAATAACATTTTTGGCAAATGAATTACTGCTGGATATGACCACATCAAATCCACTAAAATCAAAACCCTCTATGGCTCCAGCGTAAAACGGCAACAAAAATTTTGCCGGCAATAACGAATACTTTTGCAGTTTGGAAACAATGATCTTTCTGCCCCGAAAAAATTTGGCCAGCTTGGGGTTATATGTCAATGTGTAGATCGGCGCTTCGGGAAAAATTTTGCTCAACGCCAAAGTCACTCGTTCGGCACCGCCGAAACTTTGCAAAAAATCATGAACCAGGGCAACTTTTAATTTCTTCATTTTAAGATTTGAACTTACAGGCTACTGATTATGTCTCTTATTTTTGAAGCCGATTTCTCCCACGAGAAATCTCTGAGCCGTTCTCGACCGGCACTGATACATCGCCGCCGGGCGGCCTCACCGCTTAAAAGCCTATCTACCCCAGACATTATACTCTCTGCATCGTGCGGGTTAACTAGCACAGCAGCATTTCCGGCTACCTCTTTCATCGCTCCAATGTCCGAAGTCACGACCGGAATATCAGCGGCAAAACCCTCGAGAATCGTCAGTCCGAACCCTTCATAAAGCGAAGGAGTCAGCAGCAGCTTGGCATTACGGTACAAACTATTTAGTTCCTCCCCAGAAACGAATCCTAAGAGGTGAATATTATGACTTTGAGATGAATTGTCGATACGCTTTTTTATTTCCCCAAATCCATACCCAGCGGGACCGGCGAACACCAAATGCAAATTGGAATATTTGGCAGATAGTTTTTCAAATGCCTTAACAATGTTAAGAGAATTTTTCTTATGTTCCACTCGTCCAACCGCCAAAATATAGTTCTTCCACTTGGGCGGCAACTTGGCGGCTGATGCAGCTTGGGTGGGTCTTGCCATAGGAACTATGTCAATCTGCGATGCCGGCATATTGAAATATCTTCTGAGATCTTCTTTAGTATTTTGTGTAATTGTAATTATTCTGGTGGCCAGGGATTTAGCCCGCAACACGCTAGCCCTCTGCAAAATCCTGCTCCACCAACTATAGCACTCCGGATATTTTACGAAAGCAACATCATAAATTGTCGCTAGTGATTTTGGCGGTAATTTAGGCGGCAAAATATTGCTGGGGGACCAAAAAACATCCAGATTGTCCCGCATAATGGCCCGAGGTAGCGCAGTTTGGGTCCAGAATCTCTGAGACGGCATTACTCTGGCAACAACATTGGAAAAATTTTTGAACTTGTCTGGTAATTGCGACGGTGCATAGATAAAGTACCGATTATTAACATCGAGCCTGAATAAAGCCAACAGTATTTCTGCCGTGGCCTTTTCTACCCCCGTTGGGTTGGATTTAACCAACGCACTGCCATCGACCCCGATCTTTTTTGGTCTGTTGGCTAAAATCATAAAATTCTGATTAATACAAAGGCAGAATTATGGGCAAGTCCGGAATTTCGTAAACTGTTTCCAAATCGGACATATCCATTGGCGGCTGACCAACCAGTTCGGCAGTTACAATAAGACGTCGAAGATTAGTCCCAATCGGCGTGCAAGTCATCAGTGTGAGCATGGCTTGATTAAGGGGCTGATTTAACACCCCAGTTTCTGACGGATGGACAACGGACGAGTTATTTACTTTATAAATAAATCTGTCGCCCTCGTAATAAATATAAATTAAATCTCCCACATCCAACTGATGCAATAAAGAAAACACCTGATTATACTTTCCGCCATTCCACCAATAGTAAGAACTATGACCTGTCAAAAAAACGTTGCCAGCCCGACCGGGTTTAGCAGTCCCGGGATAGCGACCGACACCTCGCTTGATGTCCTCCAAAACCTGTTGGTTATCCTTGCCCTGAATATCAATAATTGGTGCATCAACATTTATCTTGGGGATAATTATGGTATTGTTTGTCGTAAATGGCACCTGTGCCTGTTCTTCAAAAAGGTCAGCCAAATCCTGAATACCACTAAATTCATCTCTGGCAGCCACCGGTAAATTATACTTATCGGAATAATTTTGGGTTGGAGCTGTAAAATAATACGCAATTTGAGTATAAAAAGTCGGTCCCATTACAACGGCCGTCAGAACTATAAAAAAGACCAGGAAAATTCCCAAGAACTTTAAAACCTCTACCCACCAGCGACGTTTGGACCTATTGGGCATCACTGGAGGCGGGGTCTGGTAATTTGTCTGGTAGAGATGATTATTTAATTCCATTATTTATCTGTGTTAAAGCCGCTTTTTTCAGCCAGTTCTTTTAATGGATAAACACCGAAGATGCGTTCCCCGTTAGCGAATTCCCATGTGGGATAACTTGTAATACCCTCCTCTATGCATACCTCAGTTTGGGCTGTTCCGTCCGGAGTAGAACACTCTGTGTAATCAATATATTGAAAAGCTTCTTCGCCGAATAAGTTTTTTTGATCCCCACAGTGGCCACACCAGAACGCGCCATACAACTTAATACCAGAATCCGTAAGATGCTTAGCCAGAGCTACTTTTTGTTCGGTGTCAAACCCAGCCGGTTTAGAACAACTGGCGGCACTTAAAAGAAAAATCGTTATCATCAGAAATCCAACTGCTAAAATTTTATTATTCATCGATACTCTCCGCTAAATAATATTTTCACATTCCGCGACGAACACATAATTTTGTGTCATACTCATCCGTCGGCAGACAGATGCATCACTTTTTAATTTTTTAAATATACTTCTGGTGGCCAGGGAGGGACTCGAACCCTCACGGGATTGCTCCCACACGATTTTGAGTCGTGCGCGTCTACCAGTTCCGCCACCCGGCCAAAATTTTATGGGGCAGAAATACTAATTTTGTCACCAGACCCCATCTTTAATTCTACTTGATTGGAAACTTTTTAGTACATGCCGCCACTTCTTTTTTCACCGCCGATAATACACTCTTACTCTTGGGTTTGTCTATAACTTTGGCAATCATCAGGGCAATCTGCTCCATTTGGGACTCCTTCATCCCCCGGCTGGTTACTACCGGAACGCCAAGCCGGATGCCAGAAGGATCAAACGGACTTCTCAGATCGTTTGGAATCATGTTTTTATTTAAGATAATCCCTGCCTTTCCTAGGGCTGTCTCAGCCTCCTTGCCGGTAATATTTTTGTTAGTCAAATCTATCAGTATCAGGTGAGTATCAGTGCCGCCTGTAATAAGGTTAAAATCTAGTTTTTGGAGAGCTCTGGCCAAAGCCTGGGCATTTTTGACAATCTGCGCAGCATAACGTTTGAATTCAGGCTTCATTGCATTTTGAAAGCAAAGAGCCTTGGCGGCTGTAATATTGTCATGGGGACCGCCCTGAACGCCGGGAAAGACCGCTTTGTCAATGGCGGCAGCCAACGAGGCCTTACAGGCGATAATCGCACCACGCGGCCCGCGCAGGGTCTTGTGTGTGGTTGACATCACGACATCGGCATGGGGAAACGGATACGGGTGCTGTCCGCCAACGATCAATCCAGCGATATGGGAAATATCAGCCACCAGATAGGCTCCGGCCTTTTTGGCTATCTTGCCGAAACGTTGAAAATCTATTTGGCGCGGATAAGCAGTTGCCCCACAAACAATAACCTTGGGCTTAAATATTTTGGCCATTGTTTCTATCTCGTCATAATTTAGAAGGCCAGAGTCGGGGTCCACTCCATATTGGACAAACTTGTACAACTTACCAGAAAAATTAACTTTGTGCCCGTGGGTAAGGTGCCCGCCGTGCGGTAGACTCATGCCCATAGCAGTATCGCCCGGTTTCATCAGAGCGAAATAGATAGCCATCATCGCCGGCGTACCGGAATACGGCTGAACGTTAATATGGTCGGCTCTAAACAGTTTTCTGCCAACAGCCACAGCCATTTGTTCAACAACATCGGCAACTTTATTACCGCCATAATATCTTTTTTGGGGATATCCCTCGGAATATTTATTCATTAAAGACGAACCGGCTGCTTGGCGAATTTCGGGGGGAGCGATATTTTCCGAAGCAATCAGACTAATTGTCTCCTGTTGCCTTTTATCTTCGTCTTTTAGCAATTGTTTAATACTTTTTGCCATGTCCCCATTCTATCATTTATGGGATTGCTTAAGAATAGTAGAAAATATATACTGGGACTGACGTTTTTAAGAGAAAACAATGACCAAATATGCATTTCTATTGGGTTCGCATCCGCTGATGAGTTTTTTGGAAATTCTGAATATTCTTGACGTAGAAAAAATATCTTACAGCAAACCTTATAGGTTGGGGGAAATACTACTTCTGGAGATGAAGATTTCGGATGCCAAATTAAAAAAACTACAAAACACACTGGGCGGGACAATTAAGATTATTGAAATAGTTGACGAATTTCGAGGTACCATTTTCCAGATAAATAAAATCTTAACGGCTGAACGTCTTTTAAAAAAATATTTTGCCCAAACCAAATCTAAAATTAATTTTGGATTTTCCGTCTATTCCCCAAAAAGTTTGGTCTACGCCGAAATTAATTGGCTGAGAAATTTTGCTTATCAAACTAAGCGCCGGCTCAAAGATAAATACAGCGTCCGATATGTCGATGAGAAAAACTTTGATCTTTCATCCGTCATGGTAGCCAACAATAAGCTGGTAGAAACTGGGGCTGAAATAGTAATTATTAAACAAGAGCAAAATTTCCTGGTCGGCCGGACTGCAACAGTCCAGGATTTCCGAAGCTATGTCCAGCGTGACATGGGTAAACCCTCACCGAATCCCAAATCCGGCATGCTGCCGCCTAAATTAGCTCAAATGATTGTAAATCTATCGCGTTCATCCGGTCAGAAAACTGTCTTTGACCCCTTTTGTGGCAGCGGAATTATTTTACAGGAAGCCCTACTTTTAAACCTGGATATACTTGGATCAGATATTGACGAAGCAGCTGTAAAATCCACTTTGGCAAATCTCGAATGGCTGATAAAAACCTATAATGCAGCCGCTAAAAAACTAGGCGGGGAAAAAATTAAAAAAACCAGTATCAGTGGCAGAATTCGTGAGGCCGATGCTACACGTTCTCGTTGGGCAAAAGCTAACACAACAGACACATTTATCGCTACCGAACCGTATCTCGGTCCGCCTCAGCGCCGGGTGCCGCTGATGCACAACGCCAAAAAAATAGCTCACGAACTAGAAGAATTATACTTAGGGTTTTTTAACAATCTTCATAATAACTTCAGCAAAATCAAAAGAATTGGCATAGTTTTTCCAGTGATTAAGACTAACGAGGGCCTGTTGTATTTGAACATTCTGGATAAAATTGGAGACATTGGTTACATTCGCCATGACTTTCTGCCAAGCGAGCAAGCCAAAAAGGAGGCCTATGTCTCCCACCGCGGTGGCCTGCTTTATTCTAGGCCCGACCAGTTCGTTTTAAGAGAGATTTTCGTGTTTGAAAGAAGATAACACTGATTTTGATTGACTTAACACCATTTTTTCATTAACCTGATGCTTGATACCACATTCTTAATTCGTCATTCTTAATTCCTAATTCTAGCCTATGGCACACGTTAAAGCGGGGGGGACAGCAAAGAATTTGCGCGATTCCAAACCCAAAATGCTTGGGGTTAAAGTCTATGGCAACCAGCATGTTAACGCTGGTGGGATTATCGTGCGCCAACGTGGCCAGAGATATCGATGTGGTGAGAACACCAGAATGGGCAAAGATCACACCATTTTTGCAACCAAAGAGGGGAAAGTTAAATTTAAGGTTAAGCGGATTGTAAATAACGGCAGGACTATAAACAGCGCCACCTTTGTCAGCGTAGTCTAACCCCTTTCTTTTTGTCACCGTTTTCATTTATCCAGTATATGTACGGCCGTACATATATGCGATAATAGATCCGTGGCGCCAAAGAGAAAACAACTAGCAGCAAATAAGTCGTCGGTTAACAGAACGGCTATAGTTCGACGGGTTATTATCCAATCGCTTAAGAACACAGGCAGTTGGATATTTGATTTAGCTGTTATTCCTTTAGAAACAAAATACAAAGGTTTTAGATTAGCTAAAAGAGGAGAACTTCGAAAAATTCTTGCTAGATTAATTTACCAAAAAGAAATAGAGAAGTGTAATCCCAATCGTTATCGTCTTACCCAACTGGGAATGATTAAGGCCCTACCGGAAATTAAAAAAGAACTGGTTCATGACGGCAAGACCCGCATTCTAGTATTTGATGTACCAGAAAGTGAAAGAAAGAGACGCGATCATTTTAGGCGCCACCTCAAGCTACTCGGATTTAAAAAACATCAGCAAAGCGTCTGGATTAGTTATGAAGATTGCGAGGCATGGATTGAACAATTGGTGGATTATCATAAGGTTGGAAATTATGTATCGCTATATATTGGTGAACATGTTTGGTAATACCACACCAATTGCTGTTTTGACTTATCCAGTATATGTACGGCCGTGCGTATAGTGGATAGTTGGTACAGATTAAAACAGGGGTAATAAAAAAAGGAAGACAGGAGAGCTACCCCCTTTCTTCCTTTTACTCAAACTAGACTATTGCTTTTTGCCTATCTTCTTTTGCTTCGTTGACTGTCAGCAGAGTACTGCTGCGGATCACCGCCCCGATAAAATCACGGAACAACGGATGCGGACGGTTGGGGCGTGACTTAAACTCTGGATGAAACTGCACTCCGACATACCAAGGGTGGTCAACTATTTCCACAATTTCCACTAACTCATTGTTGGGAGAAATCCCGGCCAATACCATACCGGCCTTTTCAAAATCCCGGCGATATTTATTGTTGAATTCAAAACGGTGACGATGGCGCTCGGAGATTTTGGTTTGTCTGTAGGCATCATAAGAACGAGTTCCCTTCTTAAGCACCGCCGGATAAGCCCCCAAACGCATAGTTCCACCTTTGTTAGCAATCGTTCTTTGATACTCCATGATGTGAATCACGGGATGTTCAGTTTTTGCGTTAAATTCTTCACTATTGGCCTTGGCCAGGCCCAGTACGTTACGGGCAAATTCAATCACCGCAACTTGCATCCCCAAGCACAGACCCAGAAAAGGGATTTCATTTTCTCTGGCATACTGGGCCGCTGAGATCTTACCCTCAATTCCACGGATGCCAAAACCGCCCGGTATCACGTAGCCATCGCAACCAAACATAATCTCGGCAACGTTAGCATTGGGGCTGGCTAAATCCTCGGCATCAATCCATTTGATATTAACATCAACATTGTGATGCCAGCCGGCAGCTCTTAGAGATTCGAACACGCAGATGTAGGTATCCTCCATCGTCGTATATTTAGCGACGATGCCAATATTGATTTCACGCTTGTCGGATTTAATCTTACCGACCAATTCGCGCCATTCGGCCAGATCCGGTTCTTTTTCTTCCAGATCGAACTTCTGCTCTATGATTTTGCCCAAGTCGTAATTTTCCAAAGTTAAAGGAACTTCATAAACGGTATCAGCGGTTTCCAGCGGAATGACATGGGTGGGGGGCAGGCTTGAGGCGCGGGCAATTTTATCCAGCGCCGATTTGTTAACAGCGTGATCGCTGCGGCAGAAAATAATATCGGGAGCGATGCCGATGCCTTGCAAATCTCGGATACTGAACTGGGCCGGTTTGGTTTTTACTTCCTTTGAACTTTTAAGATAGGGGAGAAATACTGTGTGACAATACATAATTCTATTCGGCCCTAATTCGTTTTTCATCATGCGGATGGCTTCAAGATAATAAAAACCTTCCATGTCCCCTACCGTCCCGCCAACTTCAACAACTGCAATATCGGCGTTGGCCTTCTCGGCTCCCCGCATAATGATTGAAACAACTTCATTGGTCAGATGGGGGACTACCTGGACCGTTTTTCCCAAGAAGTCTCCCCTTCTTTCTTTGGCTATCAAATCACTATAAACTCGACCGGTCATAACGGATGAATCTTGGGTTAAATTCTCATCGATGAACCGCTCATAATGTCCTAAATCCAAATCTGTTTCGGCGCCATCGTCAGTCACAAACACTTCGCCGTGCTCCCCCGGATTTAACGTTCCAGCATCATAATTAATGTACTGGTCAAGTTTTTGCATGTAGATTTTGTAACCGCGGGCTTTTAAAATATTACCCATTGAGGCGGCGGCTATCCCCTTCCCCAGTCCAGAGAGGACTCCGCCGGTTACAAAAATAAATTTAATTTTTTTGTCGGTCATGTTTTATAAACTCTTTCAATATGCTCTGGAATACGCGTGGTGATTTCATAATTGATAGTATTGGCCCAGTCAGCAACGTCAGTGGCGGTGATTGTTTTGTTCTTGCTCTTGCCAATTAGAACAATTTCATCACCGACTTTGGCCCGTGGACGTCTGCTCAAATCCAGTATGGTCATATTCATACATATCCGCCCAATAATGGGTACCACTGCACCCTTCAATAAAGCAAAACCCATGTTGCTCAGACTCCTGGGCAAACCTTCGTAATAACCCACCGGAATTACTCCGATAGTCATCGCCCGGGGCGCCTGAAAACTACAGCCATAGCCAATGAAATCCCCCGTTTTCACCCGCTTAACCTGCACCAGCTTGGTTTTATAGCTAAGCGCTGGTTTCAACTTGAAGTTTCGCGTCTTCTTGCTTCGTTTGCACCAAAGTTCCACCCCCCGGCTGGGCCACAGCCCATACATTTCTATGCCTATTCTAACACAATTGAATCGGCTCTCCGGCAAACAGCTGGCAGCCGCAGAAGCAGCTAATGACGCAATTGGAATTTTAACGCCTAGATCTTCGATCTTTTTAAGAATTCGCTCAAACGTTAAAATTTGGTCGCTAGTGTAGCTTTTATTAAGCTCTTCAACAGAAGCCAGATGTGAATAAATACCCTCCAATTGTAGATATCGGCTTTTGGCCGCAATACGTTTAACGATCTTAATTACACCATTGTTATTTCCATCAATCGAAAAACCAAGCCGATTAATACCGGTCTCTATCTTCAGCCAGATGATCGCTCTTTTGTTTAGAATAAAGGCAGTCCGGCTAATCATTCGATAGGACTCTTGGTTGTACACCGCCATTGCTACCTTCTCTTTGATAAGAGATTTGATGTCTTCCTTGGCTACCGCGCCTAAAACAACAATCGGACGTAAAATTCCTTTTTTCCTTAGCCACAATGCTTCCTGCGCCGATACCACTCCCAAATAGGCAGCTCCGGACTTTAGGGCTTGTCTGGCCACTTCTAAAATACCATGACCATAGGCATTGGCCTTCACTACAGCCATAATCCGAGTTTCGGGTTTGAGCAGTCGTCTAACCTGCTTGATATTATGATCAATTGCTTTAAGATCAACAGAAATAGCAATGAGTGAACCGCTCATAAATTATCCACAAACTTACCTTTGTATAATACACTAAAATTCGACCTGAGCGGAAATAGACTAATATACAAAAACAGCCCTGTTGTATAAATCAGAACATCAGAACGAGATCTCATCAAATCTAAACCCGTACATTCCTTAGTACGTACCATAATATATACTATAGTATATATTATTTGTAGAAAAATCCCGCTATTTGCTCCACGACTGGCTCATCGTCTGGCCATTTGGCATAGTCATCTCAAAATAACCGGTTTCACCGTCTTCAGAAAAGTAATAATCCATTTCACTGCCCATAGCACTGTAAATGACATGGCAGAGATTATCATACTTGCCGCCGCTAACCAGCTCAACTATCTTCCACTCCCCTACTAAGCCGTCAGAGCCGGTATAGTTCCAATCAGCGCCGGTCTGGCACCAGCTGCTTGTATCGCCGGCATTCATAGTCACACTTCCATCATCTGTCTGGATGGTTGTGGTTTTCCCACAGGCCGACAATACAAACATGCCGATCAAAAGAACTGCAAAAAGCCACGTCTTTTTTGTAAACATTGCCTAATAATTAAACTGCTATACCACTATGAGTCTAACAGCCCGCTAGTCTGTTCGTCCATTAATCCGTCTACACATCTAAATTCTGCACTTCTTTGGCGTTTTCCTGGATAAATTTTTTCCGCGGTTCAACTTCATTACCCATCAAGGTGCTAAAAACCTCGTCGGCCTCGGCAGTATCAGTAATCTTAACTTGATAAAGAATTCTATTTTCCGGATTCATAGTGGTTTCCCACAGTTGCTCTGGATTCATTTCACCCAAACCTTTGTAGCGCTGAATGCTGATGCCTTTGATCTTATCCCCTGTCCCTTCACCAGTTTCACCAACCGCCTCGCCAGCTTCGATCTCTTCAGGCGCTTCCGTACTTTTCTCATCGGCAGAGCCGGCAGCTTCCCCTGAAACGGATTTTTGGGCTTCTGACTTAGCTTTTTTCTTGGCCTTTCCCTCCATCATCTCAGCTATAATCTTGTCTTTCTCCTCATCACTGTAGGCCCAGCGGACATTTTTTCCGCTTTTTATTTGGTACAAGGGCGGCTGGGCTATATAAAGATAGCCCTTTTCAATAACCGCAGGCATATGACGGAAGAAGAATGTCAACAACAGAGTTTTAATATGGGCGCCGTCAACGTCGGCGTCTGTCATAATGATAACCCTGTGGTAGCGAATTTTTTCTATGTCAAATTGTTCGCCAATACCGGTGCCTAAGGCAATAATCATTATTTTAATCTCATTGTTGGAGAGCATCTTATCAAGACGGGCTCTTTCCACATTCAGGATTTTTCCCCGAAGCGGCAGGATGGCCTGAAACTCCCGGTTGCGCCCACTTTTGGCGGAACCACCGGCTGAATCTCCCTCCACAATGTAAAGTTCGCAATCCTTTGGATTGCGTTTAGAACAATCTGCCAATTTACCCGGCAGAGTCATTCCATCCAAAGCTCCTTTGCGAATAACCGTTTCGCGGGCGGCTCTAGCCGCTAAACGAGCCTTAGCCGCGAGCATTGATTTGCTAATGATTCGCCGGGCTTCACTGGGATGTTCTTCTAAGTAGTTGGAAAAATAATCAGTAAGGATGGAATCAACCGCAGCCCTCACCTCAGCATTGCCCAGTTTGGCTTTGGTCTGTCCTTCAAACTGCGGATTTTTCAGCTTAACTGAAATAATGGCGGTTAAACCCTCGCGGACATCATCGCCGGTAAGGGTCTCTCCATTCTTGCCGTTTTTATTGATCAGCCCGGCCTTTTTGGCATAATTATTTAAAGTTCTGGTCAGTGCTGTCCTAAAGCCAACGACGTGGGTGCCGCCCTCCGGGTTATAGATATTATTGGCGAACGCCTTTAAAACTTCTGAATAATCTTCGGTGTATTGCAGAGAAATTTCAACATTGATGCCATTGCGTTCCTTGTCCACATAAAACGGCGGAGAAAACAGAGGGGTTTTGTTTTGATTTATTTCCTCAACATATGCCCTTAATCCGCCCTCAAAGTAAAAAGTCTGGGTTTCACCGGTTTTTTCATTGGTAGCTATAATTTTGGCGCCTTTGGTTAAATACGCCCGCTGCTTTAGCCGGTCAGCAATAGTCTTCCAGTTGTAGTCGTCAACCGTATCAAAAATTTCTTTATCGGCGTGATAAGTAACCTTGGTACCGTGTCCTTTGGCGTGCTGGTTGATAATTTTAACCGGACCTTTGGCTTTGCCTTGACTGTATTCCTGGGTGTAGGCCTTACCGTCCCGGGTGACTTCTACCCGCATGTAGTCCGACAAAGCGTTAACTACTGAAACACCGACACCGTGCAGACCGCCGGACACTTTATATCCAGAGCCGCCAAACTTACCGCCGGCATGAAGGGTGGTCATAATTGTTTCGAGTGTAGACTTTTTGGTTTGGGGATGCTTCTCGACCGGAATACCGCGCCCATCGTCAATTACGGTTATCTTGTCGTCTTTGTGCAGGATCAATTCAATAGTGGTGGCATATCCCCCCATAATTTCGTCAATGCTGTTATCAACCACTTCCCAAATTAAATGATGAAGACCGTCAACTCCGGTAGAGCCGACAAACATGCCCGGACGTTTACGGACCGGTGTTAAACCTTCTAAAACTTGAATATCTTTGGCAGTGTAAGTTGATTTTTTACCCGGAGCAACTAGTTGTTTGCTAGCGGCTCTTTTTACCTTCTTGCCCGAACCTTTGCGCACAGCGCTCCGACTGGACTTACTTGATTTCTTAGGCATTCCTTTAACAACTTAGATTGTGTATGTATACGGTATTTTTAACTATTCTGGAGGTTAATTTACTCAACAAATTCCTGATTTTCTAAAATTTATTTCTCGGATATGGACTAAACTAAACGGGTACTTTTTCCAATAAAATAGACTCCAGTGTACCCGCCACATAGCACTCCTACTCGCCTTAATTATACCCTATTTGAAGGGGTTAAAACAAGAGATCTCAGCTTTGGCGCAATTTGGCGTTATATCGCTCTGAGAGCAGATTTTGTATTCTCTCTTCAACTCGTTTTCGGTCTTCCTTTGTCAGAGTTTTTACCTCGCTCGTAATTTCGATATGAAAGGCAATATTTTTGCCTTCATCACCAAGATGATGAACATCAAACAATGAAACCTTGGATACTAGAATATCGGCTGTTGCGATGGTGTCCAAAATATCCCCAATTCGAATCCGATCAGGCACAACAAAGGCCATGTCAAACTTGATCGGCGGAAATTTGGGCAGTGGCTTGAACTTTTTAGACCCGGCCAAGCGGGAAACTAATCCATCTATCTTCATTGAAAAATAGGCGTCGTTATCCTTAACCCTAACAATTTCGCCAATTTGTTTTTTGTCAGCAAGTATTCTCATACCGTTTAACCCTTTAACCTCGCGATATTCAACTACAATTCCCAGCTCGGCCAACAAAGTGTCCAGAGCCCCCCTGATTTGGCGGTAAGCGGCCTCATCTTTGATCCGGCCAACCAGTTGCTGGAATTCATCAGGTAGCACCTCGCCCACATCAACAAATGCTGTATTTAGTTCGAAGACCTTGAATCTATCAGCAGGACGATTTCCCTCCATAAACTCAGCGGCAGTAATACCGGAAGTCAGATCGGATTTAAGGTGAGTCAGATGGCTCACCAGTGGCTTCTCCAGCCGAACAGCCCGGGGACTACCGCTGTCAAATGGCGACAGATAAATTTCAATAAACCCCAGTCGGACTAAAATCTCTTTGATTCGCCGGACGGCCAAGCGCAAGTCCTTAACTTTGGACGGAGCTAGTACGACTTCCGGCATTGTGTGGGGAATTTTGTCGATGCCGTATATTTTCAAAATTTCTTCCGTAACGTCAGCAACTCCACGCATATCCTGACGATAATGAGGAATCTGAATAACCAGCCTGCCATTCTTCAACACAGTCGGCATATCCAGACGGGTAAGAATATCCACCATCTCATTCGGAGGTATTGTAATGCCAGCCAAGGCGTTAATTTGGTCGGTGGCAACTTCTATCTTCGTTGTCGCATCCGGTAATTTTTGATGGGCATCAATACCAACGGCTGAAACTTCACAGTTCAAAGATTCCTGCTGGATAAGGTTTATCGCTCTTCGGATAGCTAACTCAGGAAGCAACACACTCAATCCCCGCTCAAATCTGGCGCTAGAATCTGTGTGTACACCTAGCTTACGCGAGGTCTGACGGATGGACACCATATCAAAATTGGCCACCTCCAAAAAGATATCCTTGGTCTTTTCAGTTACGCCACTTTCCTCACCGCCGACAATTCCGGCTACCGCCAATGGTTTTTGGCTGTCGGCGATAACCAGCATAGAATTTTCTAAATTATGCTCGCAGCCGTCCAGGCCCCTGATTGTTTCTCCAGACTTAGCTTGGCGGACGATAATTTGATTATCTTTGATTTTGTCCAAATCAAAAGCGTGAATTGGCTGGCCCAGTTCCAAAAGAACATAATTAGATATATCGACGATATTATTAATTGGCCTTAAACCCGACGCCAACAATATTCGCTGCATCCACTCGGGCGACGGTTTAACGGTTACATTCCTGATCACCCGACCCATATACCGGGGACAAAGCTTGTAATCTTTAACTTCGACAGCAACGGACCTGTCGAATTTTCCTTGTTTCGATTTAAAGTCGAGACTGATGCCGGGCTTGAAGTCCTTTTTCAAAACAGCAGCCACTTCCCGGGCAATTGACAAATAAGAAAGATAATCCGGTCTATTGGACAGCACCTTCAAATCAAAAATCGTGTCGCTATCCTCCCCGATCACTTCGCTTAGCGGCGTGCCGATTTTGAGTTTGTTATTAAGAATCCAAATACCCTCCGGGGCGGACTCCCCTTCTGGGCGGAACCCCCCGGACCTTTTTTCCAAATTCAACTCAGCTTTGCTGCATAACATTCCAAACGAGCGCTGCCCGCGAATCACGGTGCTTTTGATCTTCAAGCCGTTTGGCAGGACACATCCCTCCAAGGCAACCGGCACCTTTTGGCCAACAGCAATATTGCTGGCACCGCAGACAATATCCAAAATCTGGTCGCCCTCCGGGCCAGAGGCTTCTCCGGGCCGGTGGCCCACATCAACTTTCGCCAGCTGCAGCTTATCGGCATTGGGGTGCGGATTGATCTCTTTGATCTCGCCCACCACCACTCCTTCGTATTGGCTTGAACTAATAACTTCCTCAACTTCTGTAATATGCAAATTAATAATGTCTGCAACGGCTTGCGGACTTTCTTTAAAACCAATCCAGTTCTTGAGGAAATTATATGATATTTTCATCTTTTTTCGTTACGCTGAATTTATTTCAGCATCTAGCATCCTGCCAAGACCTCCGGTTCAGAGAACCTTAAAATTCGGAGAAGGGCTTTAGCCCAGAGGGATCCTGAACCAAATTCAGGATGACATTAATAATATTTTTAAAATTGTTTAAGAAAATCAAAATTTGGCTGATAGAAATAACGGATGTCTTTAATCCCATACTTCAACATGATCAGCCGCTCAATGCCCATGCCAAAGGCAAAGCCGGAGTACTCATCCGGATCAACACCGCCGTTTTTAAGAACCTTCCGACTGACCATTCCGCAACCCATCAGCTCCAGCCATTTACCGCCAAACCAAGCATCCACTTCGTAGCTTGGTTCAGTAAAGGGAAAGTAACTTGGCCGAAGGCGCGTTTCAACATCTTCTCCCAAAATGTGCTTAACCATCGCATCAATGACGGCCTTAAGATTCGCCACGGTAATGTTTTTGTCGATCATCAGGCCTTCCAGCTGATAGAATACCGAGCCATGGGTAGCGTCCTCGGCCTCATATCGGAAAGTTCGGCCGGGCGCAATAATCCGGATCGGGGCTTTGTGCGATTTCATATATCGCAGCTGAACCGGCGAGGTGTGAGTTCGCAGTAACGTATTATTTTTAGATCCTTCCTTCCGATTAACCCAGAAAGTGTCCCACTCATCACGAGCCGGATGGTTGTCTGGAATATTCAAGAGGTCAAAGTTATATTTTTCCAGCTCTACTTCAGGGCCTTCGGCCACGGAAAATCCCAGCCCCCTGAAATATTCAATCAAATCGTCAATTATTTGAGTGATGGGATGCAGCCGTCCTAAATCTGGTACTATTCCTGGACAAGTTGGATCAAAACTGGCCGACCTGCCGTCTCTTGCTTTATCCTTTGCTTTATCCTTTAGGTCGTTCAGCAACTGTATAATCTCCCGCTTAATGCGATTACCCAGTTCGCCCATATCCCTTCTGGCTTTTTCGGGTAAATCTTTTATTTTACGCAAAGACCGGGCGAGAGCAGATTTCCGCCCGAGATATTTGATTCTTAATTGTTCGTAATCAGAAAAGTTAGCTGAAACTATCTCAGCTCTGGCTTCCTTTAAAATAGTCCTTAACTTTTCTTCCAAAACCCATAATCGAATTTAAGTGTATGTCCTTTTAAAAAACCAACCAAACTCCACTTTCTCATTCTACTTAACTCGAAAGTAAATCTCCAGCACCAGCGCCACCAAAATTATCATGGCAGTGTTCCACCAGTTCAATGCGCCCAGTGATTTTAATATACCTGCAGAAATTAAAATAGCCCCCAGTAAAATTCCCCCCCTGAGAGATATGGTATACGCTTTGATCGGATTTTCCAGAAATTTGCGCCTGACAAATAGGTATAACAATAAGGTAATCAGACCCATCAAAGTCGCGCCTAGGGAAATAAAAAATAAGATGACCCCAACCAGGCCAGCCGTCGTGGGATCAAAATAAAAAAGCACCAGTAAAAAAGCCACCAATGTTAGCAAAGTCGCGATACTGGTTCCGATTAGATATCCTTTTACAGGCATACCTATATATTACCAGAAATAAAAGAGGCGCCCGCCGGGTAGTCCTAAAGATTACTTTTAACTCCGTTGGCGGGCGGCCAAGTTACACCCAAACCGTCACTGCGGGTCCCCGGCCGCGTTCAACAGACAAATTTCTTTATCTGCTCAACGCGACCAAGTTCCCTCCTAAGGTGCAAATACGCTCTGTTTGTTTTTGTTTTTAATCAAACTTTTTGAGCAAACAGGACAGTAAGGGAAAGCGAAGCAACACTGGGGGGAGTGTTACTCCGCTTCCCATTACTCTTCTGTTTTAACGATTGGGTTTTTAATTTGCATCTTCACCAAATTATCACAGTCTATCATGGTTTATCATCCTTGTCAAGACCCTCCCTTGGGGACCGGGGCCAACCAATGTGTCAGAAGAGGTTTTATGAACAAACAGCAGTTAATCAAATAAGGAATCGATTTTGTCTGGTATTACACTGAATCCCGCCAATGAGTCAATAATCTTGCGACCATAATCCTTGGCGTACAGTCTGGCGTCAATCAAGCTAATGGGTCTCTGAAGCAGAGAAACAGTGTGTAATACCACTTTAAAGCGAAAAACTGCCCGAGCCAAGGTGTAGCTTTCAAAACCCTCCCAGCCATCGCCGAGCACCCTAAATTGCGGCCGGGAAATCGCCTCGAACGGAATTTTACCCAAAACTATTCTATCAAAATCCCCGGCATACCAAACTGCTTGGTGCATCCACGCATAGTAACTAATATAAATCGCTGGCTGACCGTCTTTCAAAAGCGGCGGAACGCATGTAATTGTGCCGGCAGTGTCATTACTGAAGAGTTTTATACCGTTTGCTTTTGCTTCATCAAAGATTTTTGTGAAAACACTTTTGGCTTCAAAATTTGATGGTGCCAGGATCAGTGATTTTTCATTTTTTTTGAGTATCAATTGTCTGGCCGCGCCTACCAGTGCCTCAGTCGAATCTTCACTGGCATCATCGGCAACGATCAACTCCGTTTTACCCGCCGGCTCGATGATTCGGCTGTTAAACTCGCCAAAATATCTTTTCCAGTAGTCAAACCTGCCGGCAACCGATAAACCGGAAGATAGAACTGTAACATTTCTCGCCTCACTGGCAATTCTCAGAATATTTGAAAACTTTGGAACAGCGGGAACCAGTTCAAGATAAAAACGATTGTCATCGGCAAAAAGAAAATATCGATAGTCAGCCCGCTGTATTTTGAGTGCCTGCAGATGGTCAATAAGCTTTTCTGTGCCGGCAATTTGGGGGACTGCCGGAGCCTTGATTTCCCGAATGAGTTTAAGATAGCTTTCCAGATTTTCTACCGCATTGCCAATTTCTTCCTTAAATTCTTTATCTAACACATCTTGACTAAGCTCAATATTGCGTTCTTGCTGCGACACCGGCGGGGACATCCGATAAATACTAATAATCATTTCGCTCAGCTTGGTAAAACTGGAACTAATTTGGTTTAAAATCTTAAAGGCCGTATCGGCAATCTTAACATCAATTGGTTTAATATGCTGATGTATAAAATCTCGGCGGCTGCTGATGGCAGCATTAAAATAATTGAGTGAAAAAAGACGGCTGCTGGCTCTAAATTCGGCATCTTCCATCATCAGCGGATCAAATATAACAACCTCGCGGCCGGCTACATCCATGTCCAGCGCCGCAGTGGGTGAAACCAGAATTAAATCAGCCCGGCTGGTCTCGGAGCCCAGAGATGAAAACTTCTGCTCCCATTGGTATTCCTCTTCGCGGGTCAGATAAAGCTTGGCATAATCTCTCCCCCACTCTTCTTTAAAAATAATGATTTTGGTAATAATTCTGGCTTCCAACGCGCCAATCGGAATACCGCTTTCGACAAGCTCAACCTCGGAGCCCTCACGATATGTCAGTTTGGCCGGATAGTAGAAGTCAACTGTGGCACCTGCTATTATTGATTGCCAATCTATTTGTTTAATCATCTTTTCCGGAACAATCAGAACAGCTGGTTTAACCGAAACGGCGTAGCTTAGGGCCAGACCCAAAGACGAAACCGGAAAATGAGTTTCTATAAAATTAACCTTGCCAGATTTAACATCATTAATTTTGCTTAAATATTCACCGCTCTGTTCGATATCCTCCGCCAGCCCGTTTGTGACTGTAGTATCGCTAACAGCCTTAAATCTCTCATCGCCAAAATCCAAAGGATTAGCGAACAGCCACTGCCACTGCCATGTATCTTCACCAACCAGTTGATTGATCTGCTGTCTGGTGCTGGCCTGAAGATCAGCGACATGATGCACTAGCAGCTTAAACAGATCGACAGTCGCCAAGACATCAGCCATGGCCCGATGAGCCGGCTGGTGTACAAAATTAAAATGCTTGGCCAGGTGCTCTAACCGATAAAAATCTTGGTATGGCAAAACCGTGTGGGCCAATTCTAGTGTGTCCAGCACGGGATTAAGCTTGACATCACAACCCTTGGCCACAAGAAATTCTATATCAAAGCCTATGTTGTGACCAACAATCGGTAAATCGCCGCAAAATTGCTCGATCTGTGGAATAAGTTCTTCAATTGCCGGCTGATCCCTAATATCCTCAGGCCTGATGCCTGTCAGTGCAATAATTGTTGGCGATAGGACCTGATCAGTTGAAACTAAAAAATCCAGTTGATCAATAATATTACCCGAAGCGTCGAGCTTGACAGCGGCAAACTCGATGATGTCATCGGTTTTACTATCAACACCCGTCGTCTCAAGATCTAAAACAATAAATTCTTGATATTTCATAAGCATTCCGTTATGGCAGGCCCCTTGGCCATTGCGATATTGCAAATCCCTTTATCTCATTTTGTCATTGCCAGAAGAAAATATAGGAACTATTGCAGGCGGCTTAAAATAACTTCCACCCGATTTGGCTCAAAACTTACCACACTTAAGCCTTCACTGACTTCAAACATGCCTTTTGATATGTCGACGAAGTTGGCGCCAGAAAGTGCTCCTTGTAAATCCAAGTTCAGCTTTACCTGGCTGCGTGAAAGCCCTTTCAAAATTTCAGGATTGCCGGCTACCATCACCTTGATGCTTGATGGATTAATATTAGTTACGCCAAACCCCTCTGTAACATTAATATACGCAGGAATAATAGAAATTTGGCGGGTTCCTTCACTGGATTGGACTATAACGTTCACTAATACCAGATTTTCTCCTACTACTTTGACACCGTTCGGCAGGTTAGCGGCTACCTGAGTTTTAAAACTCTTGGTTTTGCCGTTCAGATTAATGGGAGTCGTGAATAGATATGAAAGTTGATCAAGCTTTCTTTGAGTGCCACTTACCATCATAACTTGCGGCTCGAATATAACTTCCTGAATCCAGAAACCGCCCGGTAACTCCCCCGCAAAGGCTGCCTTTAGACCTAAGTTTCTAAACGAAGCTCCCTTGTCTATTTCCACACTAATCTCTCCTGACTCGGGTGTTATCCAGACAGAATGGTTGACTGTCCCCTCTGCGGTTTCAGCTTTGTAGGTTACCGGAGCTGTAAACCGCTGGCTCCGACCATCTATAGATACTCTGGCTTTGACATCACTGACCAATTCCAAGGCGGCCGATGCCCCATGCACCGTAACTTGATTAGGAAACACCTCTACATCCTTGACACTATAACTATCCGCCACCCAGCCGTCTGTCTCTATGACAACGGGAACTATCTTCGTGGTTATGAAATCTACATCAAAAACTATTTCGTCAGGTTCCCAGCTGATTAGCTTGACCCCCTCAGGAATAGCATTATTCTGAATTTTGGCAGAATACCGACCGGGCTTTGTCACATCAGCCAGATCGATGGCAAAACTAAAAGTTTGATCGCTAATCAGTCCCAATGCATACGGGGTGCCGGAAATATGAGTAGCCACCTCAGTTATGGGATCTACGACTGCCAAATCCTCGGCTAAATTCTTGATATAAACCGGCGAATTGAGGGTTTGGGAATGTACTGTGGCCGCATAAACATTAACCCAGACAATCATAGCGATTAACAATACTAGCCCTCGCATAACTGGGAGTGTAAATATTCGTGCCATTACTTCTGATAAATAAATATGGTTTGTAAAACCCTTACCAAATCCTGGGGGGAGAGATTTTTGTAAACATCATCATTGTGTATGACATTAATGTCGCCAGCCGCTTTGTTGGCCACAATCACCACTGCCCCCAAGTCCTTGGCAACTTTTCTGACCAATCGATCATTAATGTTAAACAGAACTTTGGCGTCTTTTTTAAACAGGGTTGAGCCAGCTCCGACAATCTTATTACCGTCGATGATCACCGCCCCTTTGCCCAAAACAGAACCGTTGGCAAAAAAATCAATCAGCAAATCCGAACGGACCCGCGAATTCATCTTGGTGCTATTTTCCAGCAAACGAGCCAAAGACTTGTCCTTTTTAATGATAATCAGCGCCAGTTTGCGGGCGCGAGACAGCACTGCCAGCGCTTCGCCCAGGGCCTTGATGGTCTTTTGAATATCTGTCGGAACAAAGCGATTGGGACGAACCTGATTAAACATCTTGATAACTGGCATTTCCAAGACGTTTTTCACTTCGGGAGCATAGAGCACACCGATAGCCAGCAGAACTATCACTAAAATGAACGCAGACACATAAAACAGCGCCAACATCCCCAGCATTTTGGACAAGAGCATAATTATCAGCAATATCAAAACCCTGGGAAATATCCTGATTAATTCAGACCGGCGAAGTCGTTTATAAATCCACCAGAGCAGCCCGAATACTAGCAGCGTATCAATGATGCCGATTAACGTAACGCCGCTGACTATATTTTCCCAAAACAGGCCCGCTGTCGAAGCCAGCGCGGATATGGTATCGCCAATATGATTAAGAAATACTTCCCACATAATCATCGATCAGGGAAACTTTTAACCCCCCAACTACCTCACATCATACGATAAAAGTATGAAATTGTGAAAAATAACCTTCTCAGCTAATAACAGATATCGTTTAACCGCTCACTACTATGCGAAATGGATTAGTCTGCCCGACAAAGCGATTTGGGCTATTCCCGCAGCCGCGGCTATTAAGGTAATTCCGATGACATTTAACACAAAACTCAGAATCATAAACTGGTAAGTTTTGACCTTGGCAATGCCAAGTAAAGCCATGCCGATTTCATCCGGAAATGGAGAGGCAATAATAATAGCACCCAAAATCGGCAACGTCCATTTAAAATATCTGGTTTTTGCAACTTGAGTTAGCGGAGATTTTCGGAATTTTCTTAGAAGGTCTGAGGCCCTTTCAATCAAATGATCTTTAATAAATTTAAATATAAAAAAATCCCCCACAGTGGCTCCGAATCCTGCAATAAGCCCGATCTCCCAAGCCGGTATTGTCTGGCTAAATAATAACAAAACAACAATGGCTGTTGAAATGGTAAATGTAAAAGCAAAGAATATCCCGGCAATAAATATACCCAAATAGCCCCAACTTCCTAAACCGAAAAGAAAATCGTGGAAAGGCTGATACTGCAACAGTCCGATTGCGACAATTATTGAAACTCCAACTAACGCCCAATTGGTACGGGAAGTGTTGTTTCTGCGTGACGCCATAAACTTAGTATATCACTATGAAATTTTGAACGGCTCATGCTTGTCTAGCCGTAGCCCAAATAAAATCGGATGAGCCGTCGAGCTGGTGCAGGACGGAGCGGAATGGCTAACCACTCCGTCCTGCTTCATCTTGTTTGGAGACAGCCGGTTTAAGACTCAGCAGGAGAAACAGAAGTTGGCTTGGAATAATATTTGATGCGAACCGCTCCGCAACAAGGACAGTAGAAAATTCCACCCTCTTTCTCTTTTTCGCCGACCTTTTTCCATTCATGTTCGCACTTTTGCCGAATCATTTGACCTGCAGTCATGTTGCGAACAGAATCTGTCCCATTCAAGGTGCCACTTTCCCCCGTATCCGAAGAATTCATTAATCCCTCCCATCACAAGATGTTTCCATTGTACTGTAAAAACTACTCCTAGCCAAGATTTTAGAGCGTTTAATTTAACTAAAAAGCTGGCAAATACTCAGAAACAAAAGACATATTTTTTATATGTTCTAACCAAAACAGAACAGACAAGCTCCACGCCTGCCTGCCTGTGGCTGACAGTTTTCATTCTTCCTGTTTGAGTGGACTATCTGCAGGCACAGGGCGCATTAGCATCACCAAGATCGACTTTACAGCTCGTCCCTTTGGGACAATTGTCGCCGCCTAAGCATCTTGGATGCATCCGCCCTGAGGTCCTGCAAGGACCCTCGCCACTCAGCGATGTGTCCATTTCCATTTCTGTTTCCGTCCTTGGTATCTCAAGGGATGCATTAGTCCCCTGATATTTCTGCACAAAAAGAAATATTAAGAGACCCGCGACTAATATGGCGACAATCCACATGCCTATCTGAGCACCTTTTTCCATTTTGGCTTTCATATGTGCTCATTGTCTTACAGATCTAACTTAGTTGCAAGGAATCTGGATTTTCAACCAATGCTAATTCAGCCAGTTTTATCCGGGCTATTTTATTCTCCCACGGCGGGCGGCTTGGGCCTTTCTGATATTGCGAGCTTGTGCTCTTTTCTGAGCCAAGGTAGGTTTTTCCCTTTCCGGCACGTTTCTTCTTGGCTTAGCGGTAAACTTGTCCCCTATCATAAATTTAGTCGTCGAAGCCAATGTCTTGAGCACTTTTTTGGCTGCTGGGGTTTTGCCAACTAGTTTTCCGCCTACCTTGCGTGCGTCCGCTTTACTGATCAACCACTTGTGAGTCGCCCAGGAGCCACTCGACCGTCGGCCGGCGACTCGCTGAATATGGCCCTTCTTCCCGACATCTTGAATACGAAAAGATCTAAACTCCGTCTTAGGCCGGACCGTTATATGATAGTATTGACCCTTGCCAGTTGAACCCGGTTTGGCTCTCCCACGACCCTGCGGTTGGGCCACAGCTCTCTTTCTTGAACCCATCTTTCGCCATTTGGCTTGGGCTTTTTTGATGTTTCTTTTGGCAGCTGCAATCTGTTTGCGTGTAGCCATAATACCCCCTCCGGACCGGAAGCCCTTCTCACCGAGCCAGAGCATTTCCCAAGCCGGCGACTGAGCTGAAGGTCCGCAAAAAAATAATATCACTTGCATTATACACCGATAATTTATTGCCGTTTAAGTCGAAGCTGAAATTTTAAAAACATCTTCCGCTGGAAGGTTTGGATATATGAGGAGCTGGTTCTTGACCATTATTAAAAATCGACCAACAGCTCATCCCGCACCGTCTAGTGCTGAGATGGCAAAACAAATGGGTTCAAGACTTGCCCCAAAGAAGAGAAAATGAGCCTCTCTGAGTTCAACCGAGGAGGATAGGATTAAGTCCGAAACCTCAGAGAAAAAATAGATGGGTTACTATGTTTTTCTACAGATAATCAAAATATGTTCACTCATCCCGACAACTACAGGATGTGTACAAATTTTATAATGTGTTTCCAGCCAAATTTTCCAGCGTTTTTTATTTTTCGCAAGTTTATTTATCTTTTTTTGAAAATGAGATCCTAGGCCTTCCAAACCAACCATTTCTAAAATTTTAACACTCTTTTTTGCAAAAGATTCTTTTAGTTCTTCAGGCAAGAAAAAATGGCAGGCGGTAAATCCGTATCCTCCGGTATAATCTCCTGTATCGCGAATTTTCCGAAAAAGCGGGTGTTCTATCTCTTGGGGAAAAAGTTTGAGCTGTGACACCAGCAGCGACCATCTGCTCATAACAGAAACAAAAATTGGTGCACCCTTTTTTGCTACACGAATCAATTCTGATATTGCCTTATTTCTTTCTTCTTTGTCCAATACATGCGAGAGCGGACCGCCCAAACAAATTACCCCATCAAATGTGCCATTGGCGAATTTAGACAGATCAGTAATCGAACCATCTACAACGTCGTTAACTCTATTTTGTAAGTTCGCTTTTTTAATCTGTCTTTTCGCAAACTCAAGATTCGCTGACGTTAAATCTAACAAAACAATATTGTAACCTTGCTTAGCAAGCTCAATGGTATATCTACCGGGGCCACCGCCAGCATCCAAAATTAAGCCCTTCTTGGGAAGATATTTTTTAAGAAAGTATAGAGTGGTATCAAACTCTAACTTATAATAGGCACTATTGATTAATCTTCTCCATTCTTTGCGAACATACCCCGTATAATATTTTTTTACCAATTGTTTACTCATAAATCTAGTATATCATCCTGATTTTTTTAACACCTCAAAATTTGAGGTGTTAAATTTTGGGTTCTGGTTGGCAAGAGGGAATGAAACAGTATTAAAAAAGCCCCATGTCCGTCAAATGACAGGCACAGGGCGGGGTACAATGCTTCCGCGGGATTGGCTATTGAGTGCTAGCAGGGACGGTAATCTCAGCAACGGGGCAAGAAGCAAAATCAACCATGTAGCCGAATACCTCGGTCTCTGAAATACGCTTAAGTATTTCACCGCAAATCATTGTGTCAGGATCTCCAGAGGCTAACCACTCCTCGGCAATAGGGAGTAATTCCTTGCGCCCTTCATCAAAGCGGCGCACAAATGCCTCTAAAGTCAGTAACCACGGGTCTTCCTCTTGGGAACGAGCGAGGGAGTAAAGATGGGGACTTACGAGGTAAGGATAGTCAGATTCTGTGGGCCATACGACGCCAAAGAGAAATCCCTCTGGCTTATGGAAGCTAATACCTCCCTTCTCACTATCGTAGCAAGGATTTAAGCCTAGAGTTACTCTCCATTCCTTGCGACATACCGAAGCTCTTTCCTCAATAAGATCCGACAACCTGGAGCTGTCTGGAAGGATGACTTTTATATACTGTACCTTTACATACAGCTCGCTGCCTCGGTACTCAGTAGTCCATCTTGCGTCCCGGCTGCTTGTCAAGTTAGCCCCAGAAACAACACTGGTTGCCATCAGCACCAGAAAAACAGTTAACAGAAGCTTCAAGATTCTTCGCACCTTTTTCACCTCCTTAGAGTACTGCTCCCATTAGAAACAGCCACGGGGTTCAGGATAGGAGGAAAGTAAAATAAGGCCTCCCTCCAACTTCACTTTTAGGTCACCGTAGGTTATTAATCCTAACAGATAGTCTCTACCCGAGTCTGGAGTCGCGCCATAGACAGATAAATTGTAGGCAGATAGACCTTTAAATCCTGGGACCTCAAAGGGATAATAAATGATCCCACCAGGCATAAAGTTGCCTATCTCCACTTGATGCATCCTCAAGAACACGCCTGGATTTCCCTTGGCATACGGGTTGTGCGGCCATTCGTATCCATCAAGATAACCCTCCTCTACTAAGATCTGCAGATCAGGAGGATATTCGCCAGACGGGTTATACATCGCATAGCGCTCTATTGCGAGTTGCACTTTGTGAAGGTTCTCTACTGCCATCCTGTCATTCTCTGTCCACTCGTACCCAGACTCTACCCAACTACCACTGATAAACAGAAGATCCATCAGTAGCAATAACACTAGACACACCCTTTTCACTCGAATCACCTCCTCAGTGTCTTGATGTAAAAGGGCAAACTTGGTTTCAGTATAACAGAAACAGTATCGCACCATATCATTCACGAGAGGATTTCTAGAAATTTTATAATCTAAAGCAAAAAGAGAAACACTACAGTCATTTTGATTTTATAACTATTGGCAAAGCAACACGGTTTCGATGTTACCCCCAAGGAGTAAAATTAGGATCTTTTTGAGCTATTTCTGCCTCTACGATTCGTTATAGAATTTTGTAAGAGAAAATAAGACATTATTCACTAGAGAACAACCCTAGAATTCAAAAATTGAAAACAACATTATTTAAAATACCCGTGTAGTAATTGATATCACACGGATATTTTATCGAACTGGATAATACCAATTAATTTACTTCTTAATAAACCAAAAATAGCAGCCAACTAACACTACCACAACGACTACTGCACCAATAATCCACATGTACATAGGATCCATTTGATTCCTCCATAGTGATTAATAATATAACAAAAAATATATTAAACTATCCAATTATTTCAATGTGGATACATTCAATAGCGTCATTGTAGCCTGCTTGGCCGCTTTTTGAGCATTAAACTTTTTGGAGCTAAGAGAACGTTCCAATAATAATCCGTCCATCATATTGATAAGCAACGGAATTGATATACAATTGCCAAGCTCACCAATAATTTCCCTAGCATATGAACGAACCAGATCATACATCTGCTTGCGAAAACGAACAATATAGCCAGATAGCTGTGGCAGATTGTCCGATGACTGAGTTATTATCATTCTGATCAGGCCACCCTTGCCCAAATTAAAATTCAAATATCTTTCTATTAGCATCCGTAGTTTTTGAACGGGTGTTTTCTCGGCTTGTATCACTTGTAAATGCTGGCGGAAATCCTGATAGATTTTATCTAAGACATGTTTGTATATAACCAGCTTGCTGGGATAGTGATAATAAAGAGCTGCTTTGGTAATGTTAAGATCCTTAGCAATTTGACTCATGGACACGCCCGCGTAGGTATATTTGGCAAATAATTGGCTAGATGTTTCAATGATACGAGTTTTGGTATTTGAAAGCGTCGACATAACTAATAATACTTTATTAACCGTTCGGTAAGTTGCTATAATTGTACCATACAAGTATAAAATGCCAATTAGAGATTTCGCATCAAAAAGAATGGTATGACCAAGAATAAAATCTCCAACTTCAGTTTTGGTATATTATCTGTAATATTGCTGACGATAGGATTGTTGACTTTTATATGGTATTCCCCGACAGAGATTAAAATAAACAATCCCGACGGGAAAACTGTTGATATACAAAACCGGTATGGACTCAATATTGCTGTTTCAATCGACACCGTAGATCGCTCCCGTGGATTAGCTTTCATGGCTCATGGGTTCGGAGGCAATAAAGAAGATGACAATATTCTGTCTCTAGCAAAAATTTTTAACAATCACGGATATTCTACAATCCGTTTTGATGCTACAAATTCTACTGGTCAGAGTGAGGGAGATTTGGCCTATGCTAATTCCATCACATATAGAGATGACCTATTTGATATAATCACATGGGCTAAAACTCAAGAATGGTACCAAGAGCCGTTCTATCTTTGCGGTTACAGTCTTGGAGCAGTAGCTTCAATCGCTTATGCCGAGAATCACCCCACAGAAGTTAAGGGTCTAGTTGCAATTTCGCCGGTAGTGGCTGGTCAATTATATATCACCGATGTATACAAACGAGACATCGAGGACTGGGAACAGGTTTGGCTGCAACTCAACAAACTATATTTATATTCTCAGAACCACGGTGACACCCATGCCACAAGGTGGCTGCCGTTAATACTAGATATAATGAGGTTTAATTTAATACAATCGGCTGACAAGTTAACAATGCCAGTTTTGATAGTTGTAGGCCAAGAAGATTTATTGGCACCGCCAGAACACCAGCAAAAGTTATTACAAGCCATCAGCGGCGATGCGGAGTTAATTATAATTGAACACGGAGATCATTTCTTTGAATCAGGCGAGCATTTGAAAGACCTTATAGAAAAAGTAGAAAACTGGCTAAAAATCCATTGATGCAAAAACAGGTTCTTGTATTAACCAATAAAGGCACTTGCGACAATGAAAACCAATAAAACAAAAAATGGATTAATTGTCTCTCCAACTCTTCAAACGATTATTCTAACGGTCGTTTTTGGTATTGCCTTTGCCCTTGTAGAAGCAGCCATAGTAATTTACCTGCGGAAATTATTCGGTATTGACGGAAACTACGAGCTTCCCATCCCAACCAAGGAAGACATTATGGTGGCCTTGCCCCATTTTGTTGTTTTGAAATCTATCTGGGGAAAAACCATTATCCCCCAAGCAAACATTCTTTATATTGAGCTTATGAGAGAAGCGGCCACCATTATAATGTTGGCTACAGTTGGAATATTAGCAGCTAGACACTGGTGGCAACGTTTAGGAGTTTTTCTAATTGCCTTTGGCATCTGGGACATTTTTTATTATGTCTTCCTCTATTTATTTTTGGGTTGGCCTCCCACTCTCAAAACTTATGATGTTCTTTTCCTTATTCCTGGTCCTTGGATTGCTCCTGTTTGGCTTCCTATTTTAATCTCAATAGTAATGATTTGCCTAGGTTGTTATCTAGTGGCCACGCCAAATATAGCAACCAAAATTTCTGTTTTCAGATCAAGTCGATCAAAATAGCAAATAATATAAAACACCGCTCCTAGGCAAGGTTTCTCTTAGGTACTTTATCCCTGCCTGCCGGCAGGTAGATCCGCCAAGAGGAGGAAATTCATCAAAGATAAACGGCTCATCAACGGCTCATGAGCCGTTGGGCTTTTCTCTGGCAGGCCATAGTGGTTCAGCACTACTCCCAAAGGAGGGGAATTTAGACCTCTTTGAGCTTAGTTGAGGAGGACAAGTTTAGCTAGCCCGGTCGTAACTCGAAGAGCGAAGTCGGATCTAGAATCATAAGGAGAACCCGCCTACGCCAAGGCTTCGGAACGGGCAAGAATGAGACAAATTACCTAAATAAGTCGCCGGATTTTCGGCAGAGCAGCTTTAGTATAGCGCTCGCCAACAGAGATGAGTTTCTTGGTATCCCAAGCCACCTCATCTATAAGCTTACCGCTTCGACTATGAATAGTAATTACAACATCGGCATCGCCTGCCTCGCGATCAGCTAGATTATATCTAAGTGCGTCTATTGAGGTCAGGGCAATAGACATAAAACCCGGCTTAGAAACACGACGATAATCAAAAAGATCGCCTTCTATATTGACGGCTATCACTATGTCGGCGCCCATATCTCTCGCCGCCTTCACGGGTACCGGCATAGACAGACCGCCATCGGCCAATATCTGGCCATGATAGGTCACTGGTCTAAATACCAGCGGAACGGAGATACTGGCTCGGATAGCTTTGGTCAGATCGCCTTGATTAAAATAGACGGGCTTTCCCGTCATTAAGTCAGTAGCCACAATAGTTGTGGGGATCATAAGCTTTTCCATATTTACAGAACCCACTTGGCTCTGTATTATTTTTTCTATCTTAGACCCGCGTATCAATCCCTGTTTTACAGAGACGTCAATGAGTGAGAGCGCCTTTTTCCACCCCACTGAAAGGAGTGCTTTTTCTATCAGTGTAATGTCTTTATGAATAGCGTAAACTCCACCGATCATCGCGCCAATACTAGAGCCGGCGATATAATCGACGGGGATACCAGCTTCTTCAAGCGCTTTAATCACACCTATATGAGCAAGACCACGGGAACCTCCGCTACCTAACGCCAAACCTATTTGGGGACGATTGGTGGATATATTCATGGAAACGATTTGCACACTTATTGGCAGGCCAACATGGTTGAGGAAAAGCGAGAGGTGCTGAATGCTATCAAGCACAAGCTGGTGATGGACGGCCCCACAAAGTGACACTGGCATGACTACTGCTTGGTCACCCCTGCCCAGGTATACTTACAACCCAACCGCGTTAGCTCCATACTCTGCTTGCGCTTGTGTGAATTTCTCGTATTTCAACTGTTCAATTAAACCGTCGCGGGAAAAAGATGAAAATTCCATATAAGATTTGGCCGATTTAGCCGCTTGCTCATTCCAGTCAGCGCCAGAATGATCTACGCCATAAACCGCATCATCATGTGAAAACTTTTCGTACTCTAATTGATCGACCAGTCCGTCACGAGAAAAACCTCCGAAAGCCAAATAGGATTTGGCTGTTTGAACCGCATTCTTCTGACTAACCGTTATGCTGGGTGTTGGTGTTGTGCTCGGCGCAGGTGCATTGTTTTGGCTGAAGGTTGATTCCGAAGTTGGCGCAGTAGCTGCTGGTTGGGATGTTTCGGGAACTCGAGTTGTCCCATCTACATTCTCAACCACATTAGAACTCTCTTGCTCCGAGGAGCCGTCTTCTGGAACGTCTGGGAGATTGAGAATCCCGATGATCATCAGGACGATGACGGCTAGTACCCAAAACCACCATGTTTTATATATTGGTTTTTCCTTTTTGATAGGCACTATTTCACTCATCTTCTTACCTATTAACTTTTATAACCAAAAGAGGGCAAACCTCACACTTAATCAACCCATAACTTCTACTCCGAAGAATAGTCATCACGGTAAGTAGAGCATCTGCCCACCTTTAACCGTGATGACGGAGTGAAAGAACTACAATTCGGAGTTTTCAATATGCGTAAAAAGCTATGAGTTGACGAAACCATCATAGCATAAAATCAACCCCTGCGAAGGGTTTATTGCTTACTGGGCTTGACTTCTTGGGGGTTTTAGGGGGATGGGTCTAATGACACCCGCCCTTGTTGGCAGGGCAGCTCGGTTCAGGACTGGCCCCAAAGGAGGAAAAATGAAGGATTTGAGTAGGCCATCTGCCACTTGGGTTCATTATAGAACCTAAGGAGAAAATGAGACAGCAATTCCTACGACGTATGTCTTTTGAGTGCCATTTGAGTAACTTTACCGCTGTTAGAGAAAGTTTGACGCAATTTTGCGGTGGCTTCTTTCAACTCATTGGCATCAATGGTCCAAGCAGGGTGAACAGTCCATTCAGTCAACCTCAACATAGCCAAAGCTTGTCGAAATTCGCTATAGTACGCAATAATATCATTCAGCAAACCCAATCGTGAACCATATGATTCGACCAACAAATCCTTACTTGGTCCATTGTATATATAACTACCAATTACCCAAACTGATATCTTGGCCGAATTTCTATCAGGTTGAACATGTCCTGCCGCAACACGACGAAGTTGCTTGAAATGTTTAAGAGTAGCAGGTTGTTTCATTTGGTCCGCTAAATATTTGTCAGCAAAATCAGTTAGGTTACATACGCTAATTAACAATTTATCTAGTACACATCTAAATCCCCAATCCATTTGTTGGGCATTAGAAAGATACTTGATACTCTGTAAAGCATCACCAAGCGAGACAAGTAAAGCCATTTCTTCCCCCTTGCTAGGTTGTTGCTTTGTGGTTTTCATTTCCCATCCTCCTCAAAAGGGAATGTACACCCGTACCATTTCTTAAAAAAAGCATATTTAGTATGCATATTATACTGGGATTTGGCCATGATTGTATAAACCATAATCCACCAGTCTAATATTGTAAAACCGAAGATTCCCACAATAACTGACACAATGGCCCACACCCAGTAACCGTGATAAACCATTAACACCCCAATCAGTACACCGAGAACTCCGGTTGTCCAGTTATGGAATATGGTTAGTTTCAGTGCATTGAAAAAAGAACGGTTATAAAAATTCCAAAAAATCAACGCCAATACCATACTGAAAATTGTAGGGATGCCCAAAATCCAATACCACGGCATGGGATTGTACAAAGAGTAAATCAGCAGAACCCAAAAAGCATAGACCATGAAATCACCGGGCGCTTGATACCAAGCTTCGACGGCTATCTTATCATCCATATTAAGGTATTCGTTGTTCAACCTGTAAATGTTTCGATCACTCATAATAGAATTACTTATCAATAAGATTTGGGTCTTGATATCTTTGGTATATCTTGGTAACCATATGGCGCATTCTGAAAAGATTTATGGCGTCATTGGTAGCATAAAACCATAATATTAGCCCCGGCCACCATGTAATGGTCTCTGAGTAGTTTTGTGCCACAATATACAAAACAAACAGGATAATCCCTTTAAATACTGCTCCATTAAGAATTTGATACCAACCAACAAATAGAGTGGAGATAATAGTTGGTGCCAGATATGGCCAAAACCCGGGTAGCAACTTGGCATCTTCATGGCTTAAGGACAGTTCGCGAATTTTACGACGATCATAGTAATACGCCCACGCCGCCCACAGCACGACAATGAGCAACTCAATTCCTAATACTGTGATAAGACTAGACCAACCTTCCATGTTATTTATAGTTTATAATTTATGATTTTATCCCTAGAATCTCTCGATATTTGCTACCGCCAGATGAATTCATGAATTCTTGAACATCAGCAACAAATGCGTCATTTGTACCTGTTTTTTGCACCTCCTCGATAACCTTCTGGATGTCTTGTTTTTTGCTTAGACACGCATTTTCAATATCAGATTTATCCATGTCTGGACTATCTATACCAAATAGTAGTATTTCAAGTTGAATAATAAATTCTAATATTGATTCTTTTTCGTCGCTCGATAATTCCTCTGCTATTTTTTGTATTTCTGAAACATCAATTGACTTTTCTACAAGAATATAATGTTTAGCATCTAGAAATCCAGCTGTTGCTAAAAGATCTGTCTCGTTGTTAAACCTGTCCTGATAATTATTTTTTAACTCAAAATAGTATTCGGCTGTACAACGAGCAATAATGGCAAAATTGTCTTCTGTAATACCCAACTGCTCCTTAATCTGCTTATTCAATTCTGCCTCTTCATACAAATTGGGTGAACTTACTTCCAATTTGGCTTTAACTTCTTTACGCCATGAGTTAACCAAGTTCCGGAGATATTCTGGCCGATAGTTTCCTTTGCTGTCACTAATCCCATTCTCGTCTATGGTTTCATCCTCAATATTCACCCCAAACAGCTTAGCTGTTTCAATAGCGACACTGTCTAGGTTGCGGTCATGTGTTTTGCTTATATCTTTTTGCCATTGATGGAACCAACTCATTACATCTGGATATGCTCCGTAAAACCACAGCGGGAATGCACGAGCTCTGTTGTGCCTAAAATGTTTTTCAATAGATAATGTTCTGTGTCCAGAAGTATTCTTTTTAACAAACATTTCTCGCAATGATGGCATACCGTCTCGTACCAAATACTCATAATTAGATATAAAAGCTTGGGGATCAATTTTATCCGCTACCAACATATCTATAATTTGTTCAACATTTTCCTCTAAAGTTATTGGCGCGCCCTCTGTTGCAGCCATAGAAAACATATCCTGCCAAATTTTTCTAATCATAATCCTATTATTTTAGGGGGATGGGACGAAAAACACCATCCCTTGGTGGCAGGGGTAGAGGGAATCGAACCCCCGTAACTGGTTTTGGAGACCAGTGCTCTACCACTGAGCTATACCCCTAAATGTTCAAATCCTAAACAGAATACCTTAACTTGCTTATTATATCAAAAATTCCGCTCTCAATAAGCGGAAAATACACCAAGATTCTGAAACTAGTTCAGAATGACATAGGAATAAATAGCATATACTATGCTAGATACTACTTGGTTTCTTTATGTAGTGTCCGCTTGTGGCAGATCGGACAGAATTTTTTAAACGCCAACCTGTCCGGCGTATTAGTCGGATTCTTGCGAGTGGAATAGTAAGCTCTCTTGCACTCTTCGCACATCAATTTAATGATTGGGCGCTTAACTTTTCCTTTTCCGCTTTTTTTCTTTTTATCTGCCATAACTTCCTGTAGTTATAGATTCTGAAACAAGTTCAGAATGACAATATTAGGTTAGACTTTTTTCACCTGAAGAAAGTCTAGCTCAACTGGTGTTTCGCGGCCGAAGATGGAAACCAAAACTTTAATCTTGCCCCGTTCCTCATCAACCTCGGATACTGTGCCGTTATAACTTTTGAATGGGCCATCGTTAATATGAACCAAATCCCCGCTTTTGAGATCAATTTTATACTTGGGCTCCTCGATGGCCATACGTTTAAGAATAGTTTGGATTTCGGCTTGGCTGACAGGCACAGGCACAGTCCCCGAACCAATGAAGCCGGTAACATTGGGCGTGTTACGCACTACATACCAAGAATCCTCTGTTACATTCATATTTACCAAGACGTAGCCCGGAAATATCTTCTTTTCAACCGTCCGCCGCTTTCCACTGCGAATTTCAATCTGGTTTTCTTTAGGAACAAGAACGCCAAAAATTTTATCCTGCATATCAAGCGAATCAATCCGTTGTTTCAAACTCTCGGCTACAGCATCTTCATAACCAGAATAGGTGTGCAAAACGTACCACTCACCCGGCCATTTCTCGTATTGAGGGCGGGGAACTTCTGGAACCTTATCCTTATCCTCATCAGTTTGAGATTCAGCTTTGTCAACAGAAGTCGTCTGACTGCCATCAGGAACTGGTACGGCATCAGCCTGAGGAGCAGTTGATTCGTTTTCGGCTTCCGGTTCTTTTTTATCTTCGTTCATAATTATTCTGTTTCTACCTGAATGTTGTCTTCTGGAGTTTCAACTTCAATGTTGTCGACATCGAGATCTATGGGCTCTGCGGTAATACCTGATGATGAAGTAGCCGGGGCAAAATTTGTGAGCAGCTTAATCCCCTCTGTAAAAACATAGTCAACGCTGGCTATAAAAACGGCAAATACCAACGAAACACCGATGACAGTTAGTGTTAAATTGATGACCGTTTTCCTGTCTGGCCAGCTGACTTTGGCTAATTCGGTCCTAGCTTCTTGAATGAATTTTATAATCGCTTTCATTGATTCCTGATTTCTAATTCCAATTTTATCGTTTTGAGAATTGCGGTGCCCGGCGAGCGCGCTTAAGCCCTGGTTTTTTACGCTCCTTAACTCGGGCATCCCTAGTAATAAATCCAGCTTTTTTAAGTGACGGTTTTAGATTAACATCAAA
Source organism: candidate division Kazan bacterium (assembly GCA_003647645.1). Classification (GTDB taxonomy): domain Bacteria; phylum Patescibacteriota; class Kazan-3B-28; order Kazan-3B-28; family Kazan-3B-28; genus B79-G16. The sequence continues at coordinate 106,596 of QMNG01000001.1, forward strand.
AGCTACTAGCGCCCGAGTAATGCCATGGCGGATGGCGTCCGCCTGGGCCATCATTCCCCCGCCAGACACCCGGACTGATACGTCAAAATCTTTGGCCATACCCACCAATTCCAGCGGCTTTATCACCTCATTAATTAAATACTTGGGACTAAAGTAATAATCCCCTTTTTTGTCATTGATTATAACCTTGCCGCCCTTGCCTTTATACAAACGAACCTGCGCCACCGCCGATTTGCGTCGGCCGGTTCCATAGAAATATTGTCCTGTAAATGTATTTTCCACCATTTGAAATTTTTAATTCTTAATTTTTAACTCTACCGGGTTCTGGCCAGTATGCGGATGTTTGTCTCCCACAAATACCTTCAGGCGTTTAAGCATCACTTGGCGCAGTTTATTTTTGGGCAACATGCCTGTAACTGCATGAATCAGTACACGGGCAGGGCTGGAGCTTCCAAGCACATCCTGAGGAGTTTTCACCTTTGTCCCGCCTGGATATCCGCTATGATGATAGTATTTCTTGTCTTCTAATTTCTTCCCGCTGAACTTAATTTTCTCCGCGTTAATTACCACCACATTGGTTCTGGCATCAACAGCCGGATTAAATTGGGGTTGATCCTTTCCCATTAACAGTTTGGCGATGGTGGTGGCCATCTTACCAACTATCTGTCCATCGGCATTTACCAGAAACCAGCGTTCTGTGAGTTGATGTGATGGAATATGTGGTGTCATTTTTTGGCTCATGAGCTTATTGACTATTAGTCTATTTACCCGATATTTATACAAATTCGATTATACTAACCGGAGCAGCATCGCCGGCCCGATAACCCTTTTTTAGTACCCGAACATAGCCGCCGGCTCTGTCTTTATAACGCGGTCCCAAAACTTTAATCATTTTTTTGACGACGATCTGGTTGTTATAAAGGTGTTTCATTAGCCGCTGTTTATCAGCCAGTGTGCCGCGCTTAGCATAAGTCATAATTTTCTCTATTTTGGGCTTTAGAGCCTTGGCTTTAGCCTGAGTGGTTTCTATCTTTTCATATAAAATCAGGGAAGTTAAAAGATTTCGCATCAGGGCAACGCGGTGCTTCTTGATTCTGCCTAGTTTTGTCCCCGACACTTTATGCTTCATTATTTACCTTCCCTACTCTTTTTGAATTTCAAACCTAATTCGTTGAGCTTTGAGGTAATTTCATCCAAAGCTTTAGCTCCCAACCCTTTAAGTTCCTGCAACTCAGCCGGATCGATTGACAGAATATCTCCGACTTTTTTAATACCGTTGTTTTTTAGGGCGTTGGCAGTCCGAACCGAAAGATTTATTTCTTCAATATCGAAGTCCTTGGCATCGCCTTCAGCTACTTTGTCGGCCTTTGGCTCCACTGTAATCTCACTGGGGGTAGCTCCAAAAATGCCAAGCTGGTCAACTAGAATCTGGGCGCTCTGCTTAAGCGCCTCTTCTGGGGTAATAGTTCCGTCGGTCAGGATGTCAATAGTGAGTTTGTCATAGTTAACCACCTCACCCACACGAGTTGGCTCAACAGTAAAGGCAACTTTTTGAACCGGTGAAAATGACGCATCTACAGCAATGGTGCTAATGGAAAAGTTCTTATCATCCATCTCAGAACTGGGCATGTAACCGCGGCCCTTATCGACCTGAATCTCCATAGCTAGGCCGGCTTTGGCATCAGAAACATGGGCAATTTCGATATCGGGATTCATCAGCTCGACCGAACTCGGCAGAGTAATGTGTGAAGCCTTCACCACCCCACTCTTACTGACCTTCAATTTAAGAGTAACGGGGCCTTCCTCATGTAGTTTAAACCGCAGCTTTTTTAGATTAAGAATAATCTGAACAGCGTCTTCCTTGACACCCGGCACGGGCGAAAATTCGTGATCAACACCATTAATTTTGACTGCTATTACAGCAGCTCCGGGCAGTGAGCTGAGCAAAACCCGCCGCAGAGCGTTGCCAATGGTGGTACCATAACCCGGGAAAAATGGTTCGACCACAAACACCGAGCGGTTGATGGCCTTTTCTTCCAGTTTGATATTTGGAATATTTATTGCTTCAGTCATAAATAACTCCCCAAATTTAATATTATTTAGAATAAAACTCGACTATTAATTTCTCATTGAAGGGCACCTCTATCTCATCGCGGGTCGGCAGACTGACTACCTCAATGGACATTTTCTTGACATCGACCTTGAGCCAGCTGACTGGCTTATTACCAGACGCGGTGTCCTGCAGATGTTTGGTTAGCGCCTGGCTGCGGCCAGCAATTGCAACAACGTCGCCTGCTTTAACTAGAATTGAGGGAATATTCACTCGCCGACCGTTCAACATAAAATGACCATGCGAGATCAGCTGACGAGCAGCTATGTGGGAATCGGTGAAACCAGCTCGATAAATAACATTATCAAGCCGGCGCTCGAGTGTAACCAACAGCGCTACATCCGTAGATATTGAACTATTGGCCGCCCTGTCGTAGTATTTGCGCAACTGTCTTTCAACTAGGTGGTAGAAAACCCTGGCTTTCTGCTTCTCCCTCAGCTGCTGCCCGTAGCCGGTTAACTTGGAAAAAACTTTTTTGTAGCCATGCATCCCCGGAGGCTGTTTGCGATGTAACTTGGCATATTTAGATGCCAGAGCTCTGTCGCCACTAACAGCGAACTCCTCACCGAGGGCTCGAACTTGTTTCATCTTTGGTCCTGTATATCTACTCACAAGTTTAATTAAGAATTAAGAATGTAGAATTTAGAATGATAGTTTTGGCTGCTGTTATTCGCTGGTTATTATTATTTTTTAGACCCTTCTGGGACGGCGGGCCCTGGGTCCATTATGAGGAATCGGCGTAACATCTTTAATGGCCAGCACTTCCATATTACTATTGGCCAGTGAGCGGATGGCAGAATCTCGGCCAGTTCCAACTCCAGCTACAAAGATACTTATTTTGCGCATACCAAAACTATCAGCCTTGGCTGCAGCCGTGGCTGCGGCTCTGGAAGCAGCAAAAGAAGTGGACTTTTTTGAACCTCTAAAACCTTGGGCACCGGCGGAAGCGGTGGCCAGAACGTCACCTTTGTTGTTTGTAATAGTGATAATTGTGTTGTTAAATGTCGATTTAATGTAAGCGCGGCCCTCTTCAACAACTCGCTTCCTCCTGGCGGTTTTAGGCTTGGCCGCCACACGACTAGCATAGGCCTGCCTTTTCTGTTCAGCCTTTTTCCCTTTTTCTGCCTTTTTTTGTAATCTTTTTTTTCTACTCACAAATCTAATTAAGAATTAAGAATGTAGAATGATGGTTTTGGCTAATACCATTTGGCATTGTTCATTATTCATTCGTCATTAACTTATGTTTTGTCTGTCGCCTTTTTACGGCCACTGCCCATAGTCACTCGCTTGCCCCGTTTGGTACGGGCATTAGTTTTGGTCCGTTGGCCACGGACCGGCAACTTCTTGGAGTGACGGCTGCCGCGGTAGCTGCCAATATCCTTGAGCCGTCTGATATTCATTGAAATGTCACGCTTCAAGTCGCCTTCTATCATCATTTTGTCGATGATTGTCCTAAGCTTGCTTTCATCAGCTTCAGTAATGTCTTTGGTACGGGTACTGGGATCTATTTGAGTTTGTTTCAGAATCTTATTGCTCTGACTTCGGCCGATGCCAAAAATAGCTGTGAGAGCAATCTCAATACGTTTTTTGTCATCCAAGTTGACTCCTGCAATTCTCATAAACGAATCTGTGGTTTAACTGGGTTCATCCCTGCCTTTGTTTATGGCGTTTGTTTTCACATTTAATAATTACTTTGCCTTGGCGTCTAATAACTCGGCAATTCTTGCACATTTTTTTTACAGAGGCGCGTACTTTCATCTCAGTTAGAAATTTTTGCTATGTATATTATTTACCATACCGTTCGTTCTATCCGTTAGCCCGTTTTCATGCACCTTTAACGGGACAAGCGATTATTTACGTCTAGATGACTTGTGAATATTTTTCTGCCGATAAGTTATACGTCCCCGCTCAATATCATACGGGCTCATTTCAACCGTCACTTTATCCCCCGGCAAGATTTTAATATAATGCATCCGCATTTTGCCTGATATATGGGCTAAAATAACGTGTCCTCCTTCAATCTCCACCCGGAAGGTGGCGTTGGGGAGGGCCTCAATGACAGTTCCCTCTAATTCAATTACCTGTTTGTCAGACATATTTTTACCTTGCTATTATTATCCCATTACTTATAAAAGTCAACAAGATTTTAGCTTCCAACCAGCTTTTCTATCGGGGTAATAATTTCGTAGCCAGTTTCTGTTATTAAGACGGTGTGCTCAAATTGAGCAGCCAGCTTGCCATCTTTGGTAGAGACATTCCAGCCATTGTCGCCCGTTAAAATCTCGCTTGAGCCCAAACCAACAATCGGTTCGATGGCAATAGCCATGTTTGGCACCAGTTTCATCCCCTGTGAGGGATTGGAAAAATTGGGAATAATTGGTTCTTGGTGCAAACGAGCCCCGACGCCGTGACCGGTAAATTGGCGGAAAGTTGTCAATCGGTTGGCTTTCAGTGTTCTATCTATGGCAGCTGAAATATCGTTAACATGATTGCCAGGACGGGCTTGGTCGGTGCCGGCCAACAGAGCCGCGTAAGTCCCACGCAATAATCTCCTGGCCTCCGGACTTACCTTGCCGACACAGAAAGTAACAGCTGCATCCGTATGCAATCCCTTATAAAATAAACCAAAATCAACTGTAATAATATCGCCCTCTTTCAATATTCTGTCATCAGGAATGCAGTGAACTACCTGCTCATTGACCGACAAACACGTGGCAGCAGGATAACCCTGATAACCTTTAAACGATGGGATACCCCCTTGCTTTTTGGTTTCTGCCTGAGCCACCTCCTCTAATCTTACGAGCGATACGCCCGGCCTGACTTCTCTTTTTATTGCAGCCAATATTTCGACCAGTTTTCTGCCGCCTTCTCTCATATTTTCAATATCAGTTTTGGAAAGTTGCATAATTATTTAAGATATTGCCCTCATAATTCTCTTGTGCACAGCGGCAACGCTGCCAACACCATCAATAACAATTAACTGTTGGTTATTTTTATAGTGTCGAATAATGTTTTTGGACTGTCTATTAAAAACATCAATACGATTTTGAATGGCTGCAGGATCGGTATCGTCATGTCGGCCTTCAATCTCTGCCCGTTTTTTGAGACGAGCTTTGGCCACCGACATCGGCAATTTAAGATAGATGAACAGAACTTCTCTGTTATGTTTTTTGAGTAGAGTATCCAGCAGTTTGACCTGTGCCATAGTTCTGGGATAACCGTCAAAAACAATACGCTGGGTGGCAGGAACTTTCTTAAAAAAGTTTCTAACAATTTTATGGCTGACCTTTAAAGGAGCGATTTTACCGGCATCAATGTATTTGGCAACCTCGCGACCGATAGAAGTTTTCATCTTGGCAGTTTTGCGCAACTCGGCACCCATGTTTAGAGTTACAGCTTTAAGCTGCTTTAGCAAAAGCCCCGCCTGGGTGCCTTTGCCAGAGCCGGGACCGCCGTACAAAATGATATCAAATTTAAACTTGGTCATATTGCTTCATAATAAGCTGAGCGCGAATTTGACGCATAGTTTCCAGTGCCACAGCTACAACAATAAGCAGTCCAGTACCCCCCAGCGTTAATGTGGTGATGCCTGTGAATGCCTGGACCACAATCGGCAAAACAGCAATGAATCCCAAGAAAATGGCTCCTGCCAAGGTAATCCGGTTACTGACAAAACCCAAAAAATCCACCGTCTGGCGACCGGGCCGAATACCGGGAATAAACCCGCCCGACTTCTGGATATTTTCGGCTACCTGATCTGGTTTGAAGATGACCCAAGTATAAAAATAGGTAAAGAAGACCACTAACAGGAAATAAAAAATTCCATAAAAGACTTGGTTTTGGAACAGATTTTGAACAAATTCAGCGCCTTGGGCTATCCAAGGGGTCCGGGCTCCGGCAAAAAACGAAGCAATTAATCCCGGGAACAGCAACAGAGATAACGCAAAGATGATCGGAATAACCCCGGCCTGATTCACCCGCAATGGCAAATGGCTGCTCTGGCCACCAAACAGACGGTTCCCCCCTCCCCGACCGGCATATGATATCGGAATATTCCTCTGGCCTTCCGTTATGTAAACCACAAAATATATCGTGACAATAGCCAAAACCGCAAAAATAATTAAGTTAAGAAGCTTGCTAAAATCGAACAAGGCAATAGTTCCAGACAATCCTCCCGGCAGAGCAGAAAGTATGCCAACGAAAATAATCAATGAAATGCCATTGCCGATGCCATATTCAGTAATTAACTCCCCCAACCACATTACTAGCATGGTTCCAATTGTAATGGTGGCCAGCAACACCAGCAGCCGCATAATACTGACATCCCCTAAAATATTTACATCCGAGCGCTGTAGCAATGTAATCATACCCCACCCCTGCAACATTGCCAGAGGCACTGTTAAATATCTGGTGTATTGGGCAATTTTGCGCCGACCATAATCCCCTTCCTTGGAAAGCGCTTCAACACTCGGCAGGGCCATTGTCATTAGCTGCATGATAATTGAAGCATTGATGAACGGAGCCACACCCATCATAGCGATGGAAAACCTAGTCAGAGACCCCCCTGAAAACAGATCGATCAGTCCTAGAAACTGATTGCTTTGAAATACTTGGGCCAAAGCGTCCAGATCAACTCCGGGCATAGGTGTGTGAAAAATCAGGCGGACAATGACTAATAGCGCCAAAGTATAGAAGATCCTCATTCGAAGATCTTTGTGTTTAAAAATTTGCCTTATAGCATCAAACATATCTTTAGTGTATTTAAATTATCTGAACCTTACCACCGGCAGCCTTAATGGCTTCAAGGGCTTTGGCAGATATAAAATGAGTTTGAACAGTGTAGGCCTGTTTTACCTCACCTTCACCTAGAATTTTTATTTTGCTGTCGGAACGAATTTTCCCGGTTTTGATCAGATCTTTAATCATCAACTTTCCATCCGCGCTGTAGCGAGGTAAATCTTTGAGGTTAATCCTGACAATTGAAACCCTACGGTGCGGTTTAAAACCCTTTTTCTTACCGATCCGCCTGAAGAGAGGCATTTGACCTCCTTCAAAGTGAGCTGGTATGTTGCCGCCAGAACGGGACTTTTGACCATCGGTCCCTCTTCCGGTAGTGTTGCCTGATCCCGAACCAGAACCCCGACCCACGCGTTTACGCGGCTTGTTTTTGATCATACCTGTAACAGTACCTAGATGGTCAGTCATGATTTTTTCTCCTGAGACTTAGTTGATTTACTAATTCCTCGTCTTTTCATTACTACTTCGGGATCCATAATCTTACTTAGTGCGTTGATAGTAGCAATAACGTTATTGATTTTATTCTTGGAACCGAGCATCTTGGCAGCAGCGTCTTTTACGCCAGTTAGCTGTAAAACAACCCTAACCGGCCCGCCAGCAATTAAACCCGTACCGGCTTTGGCAGGTTTAATCAACACCCTGGCACTTTTATAAACTTCTTCTACGTGGTATGGCAGAGTGCCTGATTTGAGATAAATGGTTTTAATATCTTTCTTGGCATCCGTAACTCCCTTGCGGACGGCCGTTGAAACATCAGTGGCTTTTCCCAAACCGTAAGCAACTCGATTTTTATTATCCCCGATTACTACCAGAGCCCTGAAGCGCAACCGTTTTCCGCCTTTAACCACCCGAGTAACTCGGTTAATTTCCAACACCCGCTCGCTAAACTCCTTTTTGACTTCCTCTTTTTTCTCGCGACGGTGCTGACCCGGCCTGAACTTTGATTTTTCTCCGATTCTTTGCATTCTGGTTAAAAATTATTATTATACTTGCAGAGTAAATACTGATTAAAACCTAAGACCTTCGGCTCTAGCCCCTTCAGCAATAGCTTTAACTCGGCCATGATACTTGTAGTGTTTTCTGTCAAAAACTACCTCTGATATTTTTTTCTCCAGAGCCAACTTAGCAACAGCTCTGCCAACTTGCTGACTCACCTCAATTGGATCGCTGCCTTTCAATTTGGAACTATCGGCCACAGCCAGAATCTTACCATCTCCGCCCACCAACTGGGCATAGATATGCCTGTTGCTACGATGAACTATTAGCCGAGGGCGGGTGCGAGATAATAAGCTACGAGCCTTGGTTTTAGCGGCTCTGGCCCGTCTGCGACTGATTGTGTGTTTAATTTCGTTCATATTAAGTTTGAATTATAGTGGTTTTACTCCGTGAGTTTATTGAAGAGATGCATTGGTATAGTCCTTCAGCCATATTCAGGAGATACATTTAATTTTTATTTTTCTCTATTTCCACTCTTCGTTCTCCGTTTTTCCTTGATTCTTGCAATTCTGGCCTCTACGCCGCAGTTTTAGCCGCCTTACCGGCCTTGCGGCGCACAATCTCATCAACATATCTGATGCCTTTGCCTTTATATGGTTCCGGTTTTTTAACAGACCGGATCTGAGCTGCCATATGGCCGACCTTCTGTTTATCAATACCCGAAACGATAATCTGGTTCTTGTTTTGTTTAATCTCGACACCCTTAGTAATCGCCAATTCTACAGGATGTGAAAAACCAACGTTCAATACTATCTTGTCGCCCTTAATTTCTGCCTTGAAACCGACGCCGCTAATTTCCAAAGTTTTAGAGAACCCCAAAGATACCCCTTGAACACTGTTGTTAATGAGGGATCTGATTAAGCCATGAAGCGATTTTGCTTCTTTGGTATCGTTCATACGAGTGACCGTCAGGACATTTTCCGCTTGTGTCACTTTGATTTGCTTGGGAATAGACACAGTCAGTTCGCCTAACTTACCCTTAACTGTTGCGGCCCCCCCCGTAAGGCTGACAGTCACACCTTCGGGAATACTAATTGGCATCTTTCCTATTTTAGACATAGCTTACGAGCAGTAGAGTAAATATACAACACACAAATCCCGGCTAGGCCAGAATTGTTACGGTTTGATATTAAATGTTTGATATTTTCCATCGGCTTACCATATTTTAAACAAGATCTCTCCTCCCAGATTCTCCCGTCTGGCTTCAGCATCGGTTAGCAATCCCTTGGAAGTTGACACTACAGCTACGCCAACCCCGCCCAGCACCTTTCTCAGCCGATGGACGGGAGTATATATGCGCTGACCCGGCTTGCTGATTCGAGACAAGCCCCGAATAACCGGATCGCCGTTGGCATCATATTTAAGCATAACTTTAATCTGTTTGAATTTTTTGGTTTTGTCTGGCACTACGCTGAATTCACCAATGTATCCTTGATTTTTCAAGACATTCACAATCGCAAGATTGAGTTTGGAGTGAAAAATTAAGGCAAACCGCTTACGCACAGCGATAGCATTGCGAATTCTGGTTAATAGATCTGCAATAGAATCTGTAGTTATCATAATAATTTCATTACCAACTAGATTTTTTAATGCCTGGCAACTGTCCCTGTCTGGCCATCTCTCGAAAACAAATGCGGCAGACGTGGAATTTTCTCATATATCCCTTAGAGCGTCCACAAATCTGACACCGCCGAATAATTCTTGTAGAATACTTTGGCTTGAGTTTAGCTTTGGCAATTAATGCTTTTCTGGCCATAATAATGCTCTAAATTAAACAATAGGCTTACTTTTATTATCTTTATCCTTTTTGAAAGGAAATCCTAATTTACTCAACAATGTAAAGCCGGTCTCATCATCCTTGGCACTGGTAACAATGGTAATTTCCAAGCCAAAAACTTTATCAACATTTTCAAAAACTACTTCAGGAAAAACGATATGTTCCCTTAACCCAAGAGTATAATTCCCTGATCCATCAAAGCCCTTTCGGCTCAGACCCCTAAAGTCCCGAACTCGCGGTAAGGCTACCAAAATTAATTTTTCCAAAAAATCGTACATTCTTTGTCCCCGCAAGGTCAATTTGACACCGATTTTGTTGCCCTCTCTGAGTTTAAAACCGGCAACGGATTTGCGGGCCTTGGTAATCACCGGAGCTTGCCCGGTAATATTGGCAAGTTCACCGGCAACAAACTCCAGTAAATTAGGATCAGATAAGGCATTGCCGGCGCCGACATTAATGACTACCTTAGTAATCTTGGGCACAGCCATAACGGATCCAAGATTAAGCTCGGTCCTGAGTAAGGGAACTAATTCTTGATATTTACTTTTTAGCATGGGTAATTATTGCTTTACATTTTACACATTGTCTCTGTTTCTTTTCGCCAACCACTTTATTTCTAACCCGAGATGGCTGATTGCAATTGGGACAGATTAACATAACCTTCTCAACGGGCATAGGAGCAACAATTTCAACAATTCCTCCGGGAGTACGATCGGTTCGCCCACGGCGCTGGTGACGCTTGTAGATATTAATGCCTTCAACCTTCACTTTCAGGCACTTGGGATCAGCAACAACAACCTTACCGCTTTTTCCGCGGTCTTTGCCCTTGATAACTAACACTTTATCGCCTGTTTTAATACGCATTCTTAATTCTTAATTCTTCATTCTTCATTTTTTACAACACCTCGGGAGCCAATGAAACTATCTTCATATATCCACGATCACGCATTTCACGGGCAATGGGACCAAAAACACGAGTTCCCCGCGGCTGTTTATTATTATCAATAATTACCACTGCATTCTCATCAAATCTAATGTAGCTGCCGTCTGGCCGCCTAGTATTAGATTTTGTCCGAACAATCACCGCCTTAACTATCTCTTTCTTCTTGACCACAGAAAATGGCGCGGCCTCCTTGACGGAACAAACCACAGTGTCGCCAATTCTGGCGTACCTGCGACGAGAACCGCCCAGCACCTTAAAACAGGCAACCATTTTGGCTCCAGTATTATCTGCCACTTTTAATTTTGTTCCAGCTTGAATCATAATTTTTTACCAATAATTTGAATAATCTTCCAATGTTTGGTTTTGCTGACCGGGCGTGTTTCACCAATCACAACCCTGTCACCAACTTTAACGGTGTCTTGTTCATCGTGAACAGCAAATCGCCTGGTAGTCCGAATTTTTTTCTTGTAAAGCGGATGAGTGATGTAACTGTCAACTCGTACAATCACAGTTTTACTGCCAGCCCGGCTGATAGCGGTGCCTGTTTTGCTTGTACCCTTGAAGATTTGGGCAGGCAATTGTTTGGCTTGGTTATTCATGGCTCATTGTTGCTAATATATTTTTCTCTTGTTTCACCGTTTCTATTCTGGCTATTTCTTTCCTAATAGCCCGAATTTTGGTATGGCTGGTAAGCTTGCCAACAGCCAGCTGACCACTAAGTTCTTGAACTTGGTGCCTCAGCTTATTAAGCTCATCATCTAGGGATGTTAGGCTCTGTTTGCGATAATCCTGCATTTTATTCTTAATCTTAGCCATTTGTTATTTACCTTTAACCATAAATCTGGTTTTGATGGGCAATTTGTGACCGGCCAGCCGCATTGCTTCTTTAGCGGTTGCCTCACTAACACCATCCATTTCAAACAAAATTGTGCCGGGCTTGACGGTCGCAACATAATGGCTAACTGCTCCCTTGCCACCGCCCATTCGAGTTTCATTGGGAGTAGCGGTAACTGCCTGATGGGGAAATATCCGGATCCAAATTTTGCCTTCCCGCTTAGTGAAGTGAGTCATTGCCCGTCGGGCTGCCTCAATTTGACGAGAAGTGATCCAACTGCTGGCCAAAGCCTTCAACCCAAATTTGCCGAAGTTAATCGTATTAACCCGAGTAGCAACACCCTTCATCGAACCTCTCTGCTGTTTCCTATATTTGACTTTTCTGGGTAATAACATAATTATTTATTCTCTTTAGATTCTTGCTTTGGGGCAGTTACTATCCAAACTTTGATCCCGATCGTACCGTAGGTAGTGTAGGCAGTTCTGAAGGCATAATCGATCGGCTGCTTGATAGTGTGAAGAGGCACCGTTCCAAACGAGAAAGTCTCGCGCCTGGCAATTTCAGCACCATTCAACCGGCCAGCTATAGAAATTCTCATACCCGCTACCTTAGCTTGCTTGGAGGCCTCCAGCGCCTGTTTGGCTACACGTCTGAACGGAATTCGACGCTCGATCTGTTCCGCCACATTACTGGCTACAACAGCGGCGGACTCTTCAGGAACTCTGATTTCCTGAATGTTAACTGTGACCGTATTCTTGGCAAATTTAGCAAAATTTTCAATATCCTTTTTAAAACTATCTATACCAGCCCCGCCGCGTCCGATGATAACTCCCGGACGGGACGTGTGAATGGTCACGGTCAGGTTGTTGCCAAATCTTTCAATGTCAATGTGAGCAATGGCCGCTTTTTTGAATTTCTTCATCGCCAAAGACCTAATTTTGTTGTCTTCCACCACAAATTTGCCGTAGTTTTTCAAATCAAACCACCGCGACCGCCAGTTGGAGCAAACACCTAGTCTAAATAAATGTGGATGTATTTTTTGTCCCATGATAATTACTTATTAGTTGTCCTTCTTGAAAATATATTTTTAAAACCCGACATTTTAGATTTGGCCGCCGCCTTCTGCGAAAGTTCGCCGGAAGTTGCCGGCTGACCACTCTTGCCTATATCACTAGCCGGTTTGTCTTGGACAGCTTCTTTAGATGCGGCCGGCTGACCGGTTGCCGGCAGCTTGGGTTTGCTTGCCCCCGTCGGGGGAGACACCGTTTTTTTAATAACAGTTGGTTTAATCTCTGCTAAAACAATATTCAAATGACTATTTCGCTTTAATAATCTATCAGCACTACCCCGAGACCTAAACCAATATCGCTTGTAGGACGGACCGGAATCAACCGTCAAACTTTTAATTTTGAGATTATTTTCTTTTAAATTGTAGTTGTTTTGGGCGTTACTGACCGCAGACTTAATTAACTTGTAAACTATCCGGGAAGCTTTACTTCTGTGGTAGAGCAGCTGATGAAGCGCTGTATTTACATCCAGGTTCTTCAAAGGCGCAAGCAGAGGCCTGACTTTTTTGGGGCTGATCCGAACAAATTTAGATGATGCTTTAACTTCCATGGAGATTTTTGCTGTTTACTTAGACACCTTTACTTGGGAGCACTGCTTGATAAACCGGCTCTGGCTTGTTCTTTGGCCATTTTACCGCCATGCCCTTTGAATTTGCGGGTCGGGGCAAACTCTCCCAGTTTGTGTCCGACCATGTTTTCGGTAACAAATACATCAATATGCTGTTTGCCATTATGCACTTGGAAAGTGAAACCGACCATTTCCGGACTTATACTGGAATTCCTGGCCCAGGTTTTAATAGTTTTACTCTCACCAGCTTGGACTTTTTTCAGAAGTTTTGGGTCGACGTAGGGACCTTTTTTACTTGATCTACTCATCTTGATTAATTAATAATTAAAAATTTTGAATGAAGAATCATGGCGAACTTTCTAATTTTTTGGCATTTGGTATTTTTCATTACTTGTCTGTCGTTTTATACTACTTCTTCTTGCGGCTGCGGGGTTTAACAATCAGCCTGCCGCTGGACTTTTTATAGTTGCGGGTTTTATAACCGAGAGCTGGCTTGCCGGTTGGTGTTTTGGGATGCTTCAGCCCAATTGGCGAACCCCCTTCGCCACCTCCATGGGGATGATCAACCGGATTCTTGGCCTTACCCCGAACCCGGGGCCGATGCCCCATCCACCGATGCCTCCCAGCTTTGCCGATCTTGATATTCATATGTTCGCTATTACTGACAACTCCAATGCTGGCAAAAGCGGTTTCTAGCACTTTACGAACTTCACCGGAAGGTAGCCTTAGTGCGGCATAACCTCCTTCAATACCCATAAGCGTGGCACTAGTCCCTGCTGATCTCACGATCTGTCCCCCCTTTCCCGGAGTCAGTTCAACATTGTAAACCATCATGCCAACAGGAATATTTTTTAACATCAGGCGATTGCCCAATTTAATTTTAGTGGTTTCGTTGTAAACAATTTTATCGCCAATGCTTAGGTTCTGGGGAGCTAATATGTATGAGTGTTCACCGTCTGCGAAGACGATATGAGCGATGTATGCAGTCCGTTTGGGATCATATTCAACAGCCCTGACCACACCGGGGACTCCCAGTTTTCGCTGTTTAAAATCAACCTTGCGAAATAGTTGTTTGGCACTACCTCCGCGAGCCCTGATGGTAATTACACCCCGGTTATTACGGCCGCCGCTTTGCTTCCCTCCCCGCACCAAGTTTTTATACGGACGATGGCTGGCAACCACCCGGCGACGGTCGGCAAATTTCATACCCCGTCGTCCTGGAGTTACTGGTTTAACTAGTCGAATATTCATTTCTTGACCTCCTCTTTTCCGGTAGTAGCTTTAGACACAGCTTTTCGAGTGGTTTTAGCTTCCTTCTTAGGAGATTCTTTAGCTTCCTTGTCCTGGCTGCTGTCTTCAAACAAAGTAATTTTGTCACCGGCTTTAAGCGTTACTACGGCATGATGACGATTGGAACGATAGGACTTAATTCGTTTAAATTGCTTCGGCTTACCCGGCAGCTTGACGGTATTTACCTTGATAACGGTTACATTGAAAAGTTTCTCAATCGCCTTAGCTATTGCCGGTTTAGTGCTGCCCCCAGCGACCTGAAATGTATATTTATTAACAGCACCTTGAGAAATGCTTTTTTCTGAGATAATTGGCTTTTTGATGATTATGCTCATTTCCTTAGAGATAAGAAATTTGGTGTTTCTGTTCCTGAATTAGTTGTACAAATATTGTTTTTCATAAGTAATGCTTATTGATTCCTATTTGCAAGAATTCCAACGGGTAATCCTTCAACGGGGATTCATATTCGACCTTTAACTTTATCGTAGGCGTCATTAACAAAAATTATATTGTGAGCAGCCATAACGTCTAGAGCGTTGATTCTAGAAGCAAGCACAGAGCAAATATTGGGAAAATTACTAAATCCGGCCCTTAGACTGGCATCGGGCACCACCAGTAGCACTTTGCGCAAAATCAAAACCTGAGGATACAGCTTGGCAACATCTTTGGCCTTGGTGATCGGAGCTTCCATCCTTAGAATCTTTAATTTGTTAGCTTTGGCTTGAATGTACAGGGCCGCGGCCAAGGCTTGCTGCTTGAGTCTGCCGGGAATGGCTTGGGAATGATTACGGCGGCTGCTGGGACCAAAAATAGTCCCGCCTCCACGCCAAATTGGGTTACGGATCGAGCCGGTTCTGGCCCGACCTGTGCCCTTCTGCCGCCACGGTTTTCGGCCTCCGCCACGAACCAAGCCACGAGTTTTGGTGCTGGCCAACCCCCGCCGCTGATTAGCCTGATAAGACAGAATGACCTGACGCAGCATCGAACGATTGATTCTAACATTGGTAAAATCGGCGGGAGAAATCGCCCGTAACTGGCTACCGGCAACCGGGGTAGTAGTTTTTGCCTGAACTTCAGATTTAGCTTTACTTGGTGTTGACATTGCTTTCCTGTTTCTTAATTATGACAAATTGCTTGTTAGCTCCCGGGATATTGCCAGTAATGGCAATCAGATGATTTTTGGGATCAACGGCCGCAATCTTCAAATTTTTGGTAGTTACCCGTACACCGCCCATCCGTCCAGCCATGCGCTTGCCTTTGTGGATTCTCGGCATGCCCATAGCCCCAATACTACCCGGCTGGCGATGATGGTCATGTCCATGGGTTTCTGGCCCCCGAGAGAAATGGTGGCGTTTAACCGTTCCGGCAAACCCCTTCCCGACAGTAATACCAGTTACGCTCACTACATCGCCGACTGAGAAAATGTCAGCTCTGATGGTATCCCCGACCTTGTAATCCCCTTCTGGAAACCTGAATTCCCGTCTTTTAAATATTACCGCCTTTTGACCTTTGCCCTTGGCTGGCTTAGTCAGCCCCAGTTGCAGCGCAAAGTAGCCATCTTTGTCTGGCTTTTTAATCTGAGCAATAACATTGGGCTCGGCCTTCATTACAGTGATTGCCGTGGCTCTGCCGTCCTTGGCGATCATTTGGCTCATCTTAATTTTTTGGGCTATTAATCCTTGCATAGCTTTGTCTAATAAAACTTGCTAATCACTCATATAAGATCTGTTTCTTGTCCCATTAAGGGGGGAGACAAGAAACAAGCATGAATTGATTGGTAGGCTGATGGACTATTTGTCTGTTTGTCCGTCTATTCTACATCTTGACTTCAATACTGACACCGGCAGGCAGATTGAGATTGGTGAGAGCATCAATGGTTTTCGGCGTAGGATCGGAGATTTCTATCAAACGCTTGTGAATCTTCATTTCAAACTGATCGCGGGAATCCTTATGGATAAAAGTGGATTTTAAAACTGTATAGAGCTTTTTTTCAGTAGGCAAAGGAATTGGTCCACTGACTACTGCCCCGGTCCGTTCGGCTGTTTCAATGATCAAACGAGTGGACTTGTCCAAAATCCGATGATCATAGGCCTTGAGACGAATACGAATACGCTGCTTGGCGTCTTTGCTCTTTGAGCTAGACACTGATTTAGAGCTAGTCTGTTGAGAAGGATTCGTAGGCATTTAATATTTAAGTGTTAAACAACAATTACTGCCGATGCTTGACCCCCATTTGACGAGGAACCTGGGAAATCAACCCATTTATATATTTATTTGATAATCTTGGTAACAACGCCTGCTCCGACCGTCTTGCCACCTTCGCGGATGGCAAACCGAAGACCAGTTTCCATGGCAATCGGAGTAATCAACTTAACATTGATGTCAATTTTGTCGCCGGGCATAACCATCTCCGTTCCTTCCGGCAGTTGAAGCTCGCCAGTTACATCAGTGGTACGGATGTAGAACTGCGGCTTATAGCCTTTAGTGAAGGGTGTGTGGCGGCCGCCTTCCTCTTTGCTAAGCACATAAACATCGGCACTGAAATCAGTATGGGGCGTAATGCTGCCCGGTTTAGCAATGACCTGGCCACGCTCAACATCGGTCTTTTCCACACCTCGCAAGAGCAATCCGACATTGTCGCCGGCCTGGCCCTGGTCAAGCAATTTTCTGAACATTTCAACACCAGTCACAACTGTTTTCCTGGTGGGTTTAATTCCGACTATTTCAACTTCTTCATTGACTTTGATAACACCCTGCTCAATCCTGCCAGTCGCCACCGTTCCGCGACCTTTAATTGAGAAGACATCCTCAACCGGCATCAAAAAATCTTTGTCCATATCGCGGACAGGGTCGGGAATGTAAGCGTCGAGAGCGTCTAACAGTTCGAAGATGCACTTGGTAGCAGCCTCGTCTGTAGGATTTTCCAGAGCTTTCAGGGCTGAACCTTTAATTACTGGAACTTCATCGCCGGGGAATTCATATTTTTTTAATAGATCGCGAACTTCCTGCTCAACCAAATCAATCAGTTCAGGATCATCAACTTGATCAGTCTTATTAATGAAAACTATAATCCGGGGCACTCCAACCTGCCGAGCCAGTAAAATATGCTCCCTGGTCTGAGGCATAGGGCCGTCAGTAGCGGCAACTACCAAAATGGCTGCATCCATCTGAGCCGCACCAGTGATCATATTCTTGATGTAGTCGGCATGTCCGGGACAGTCAACATGAGCATAGTGCCTCTTTTCGGTCTCATATTCCTGATGAGAGGTAGCAATAGTAATGCCGCGCTCCTTTTCCTCAGGGGCATTGTCAATATCTTCAAATTTTCTGGCTTCAGCCTGTCCTTTAAGTGCTAGCACTTGAGTAATAGCCGCTGTCAGAGTCGTTTTTCCGTGATCAACATGGCCAATTGTACCAATATTGACATGGACTTTGTCTCGCTTAAAAGTTTCTGCCATAATTTACTCCTTTAAATAGCTTAATAACTAGTAATAAAAATGTACATTAAAAATGTACTATTAGAAAATAACCGATTTGCCTGATTTATGCAAGGGTTTTTCACAAAAAAAATCCCAGGCAGTACCCCGCCCGGGATAGTTGGGCTAACGAGGCCGTCACTTCAGGCCCTCAAGGTACTCGGGATTGTACCGACCCGGCGTAAACCAGGCCATCAGGGTACCGCCCACTTTCACACAGCTCAAAAAGGCGTACCCCCAGAACATAAAAATATGGGCATGGTGCCAGAACCCACTCATCTGATAGTCCAGTCCGCCCCAGATAAGCCAGATGAGAAAACAGAGCCAACCGATTAGGCCGCCGGCGATTACCTGCCAAAACTCGATTGCCTGGTATTGGGCATTCCGACCGATCAATGTAAAGATGGACCAAGGAGCAAAGAAGAGGATAATAGCCCACACCCAATGAGGCCAATACCCGTTGTCGGCCAGCAGAATGCTACCAAAGCCAAGCACCATAAACATAATAGTCGCCAAATACCGCATCAAGGTTCACCTCCTTGTCAAGATAGCCCGATTATTCACTAAAATTCAGTTCTAGTCAAGAAAGACCCAACGGCTCACGAGAACCGTTAGTTATCTTCCAGTCTGAGTAAAGTTTTCTATTTGCTCCCAGAATGTTTGGCAATCAGCTCTTCTTGAATATTAGCCGGGACCTTTTCGTACCGGAAGAATTCCATTGTGTACGTAGCTCGGCCCTGACTCATCGATCGCAGAGTAGTCGCATAGCCAAACATTTCACCCAAGGGCACAAAGGCCTTGATAGCTTTGGCGTTACCCCTTTCTGTCATGCCTTCAATCCGGCCGCGCTTGGAGCTTAAGTCCCCCATCACGTCACCGGCAAAGTCCTCCGGCGTGACCACTTCAATGCTCATTACCGGCTCCATAATTACCGGGCCACCTTGTTTAACCCCGTCCTGCAGAGCCATACTACCGGCAATGGAGAAAGCCATCTCAGATGAATCTACATCGTGGTAGGTACCATCGTATAGAATAGCTCTAATATCCACCACCGGATACCCGGCGATGACGCCCTTGGTCATCGCATTCTGAATACCTTTTTGTACAGCCGGAATATACTCTCTAGGTATTGCTCCTCCGACAATCTTGTTAACAAACTCAAAATGGACATCCCCAGCGTCTGCTAATGGCTCGAACTTAACATAAACATGGCCGTATTGCCCGCGGCCGCCGGTCTGTCTGATATACTTGGCTTCGACATCGGCATTTTTAGTAATAGTTTCCTTATAAGCCACTTGCGGCTTTCCGACGTTGGCTTCAACCTTGAACTCACGTTTCATCCGGTCAACCAGTACATTAAGATGCAACTCGCCCATTCCGGAAATAATGGTTTGGCCAATTTCTTTGTCACTTTTAACTTCAAAAGTGGGATCTTCTTCGGCTAACTTGCTTAAAGCCAGAGACATCTTTTCCTGATCGGCTTTGGATTTGGGTTCAACCGCAATAGAGATGACTGGATCGGGAAACTCAATCGATTCCAAAATTATGGGGTCTGATTCGTCACAAAGAGTATCGCCGGTTGTAACATTTTTCAAGCCAACAATTGCGCCGATCTCTCCCGCAAAAATTTCCTTTACATCTTCGCGGTGATTACTGTGCATTCTTAAGATTCGTCCAACCCGCTCTTTTTCCCCCTTGGTTGAGTTATAAACATAAGATCCAGCTTTCAGCGAACCGGCATAAACTCTGAAGAAAATGAGCTTATCCACAAATGGATCAGTTGCTACCTTAAAGGCCAGTGCCGAAAACGGTTCATTATCATCAGCCCGTCGGGTTATTTTTTCTCCCGTTTTGGGGGATATACCTTCAACCGGAGGAATATCCAGAGGACTGGGCAGATAATCGATGATCGCGTCCAGCAGCTGTTGGACGCCTTTATTTTTTAGAGCTGACCCGCAAAATACCGGAACTACTTGGTTGGCAATAACAGCTGCCCGCAAAGCTTTTTTAAGTTCGTCAACGGTCAGAACTTCATCGGTTAGGAACTTCTCCAGCAGATCTTCCTGCGTTTCAACTATTTTTTCCAGCAACTTGCGGCGCCACTTTTTAACCTCATCCCGATATTCGTCGGGCACCTCAGTTTCTTTGACTTCCTTGCCTAGCTCATCCTCAAAGTAGTAGGCTTTCTCCCCTAACAGATCAATGACTCCTTCAAAAGTTTCAGCGGCACCGATAGGAAGTTGAGCCGGAACAGCATTAGCGCCTAATCTATCAATAATCGAGTCAAAGCTCGCAAAAAAATCCGCGCCCATTCTGTCCATTTTGTTAATAAAACAGATCCTGGGAACATGGTATTTTTCGGCCTGCCGCCAGACTGTTTCGCTCTGGGGCTCAACCCCAGCCACTCCGTCAAACACGACTACGCCACCATCTAACACCCTTAGTGAACGCTCCACTTCAACCGTGAAGTCAACATGCCCCGGAGTGTCAATGATGTTAATGCGAGTATCTTTCCAAAAGCAGGTAGTAGCAGCAGAGGTAATTGTAATCCCCCGCTCCTGTTCTTGTTCCATCCAGTCCATAACAGCCTCGCCCTCGTGTACTTCACCAATTTTGTAAGTTTTACCGGTATAAAAAAGAATACGCTCGGTAACAGTAGTTTTGCCGGCGTCGATATGCGCAATAATTCCGATGTTGCGGGTTTTTTCCAGCGTATATTCTCTGGCCATAAATAAGATTAATGATTTTATAGACTGATAGCTCTCCCCTGCTCACCCGTACACTTAAGTGGCTTACTACTCTAGAAGCGAGCGTAGTGAGCAAAAGCCTGATTGGCTTCCGCCATTCGATGCGTTTCCTCACGCTTCTTGACTGCACCTCCGGTGCCATTGACAGCATCAACCAATTCATCGGCTAACCTCATGACCATGGGTTTGCCTTTGCGTGCTCTGGCAGCAGCTACTATCCATTGAAGAGCCAGTACATTTTTTCTGTCGCCCTTAACTTCGGTGGGGATCTGAAGGTTGGCGCCGCCAATTCTGCGGGACTTCAGCTGAACCGCGGGATAAATATTGTTGAAAGCGTCTTCAAACACCTGAATAGGATCCTTATTTGTCCTTTTGGCGGCTTCTTGCAGAGCATCATAAACAATTTTTTCAGCTACTGATTTTTTGCCGTTTAGCATCACTTTACGAATTAGCCGACCAATCATAACATGACCGTACTTACGGTCTGGTTCACGTTCATTCTTAATATTGAGTTTCCTCCTGCTCATCGATTCGTTAACTTAATAGACTTATCTCTGCTGGGGTTAGCTATGTTTCTTCGGTTGGAGCTTCAGCCGCAGGGGCAGTAGCTCCACTGCCGGCAACCGTGGCCGCAGTTATTGTGGTAGCCCCGCTTTTTTTGGTGCCATATTTGCTTCGTCCGCGTTTACGGCCACTAACTCCAGCCGTATCTAATCTGCCACGAACCACATGGTAGCGAACACCCGGCAAGTCCTTTATACGTCCACCCCGAATCATAACTATGGAATGCTCTTGTAAATTATGCCCAATGCCGGGGATATAGGCTGTTACCTCCATTCGGTTAGTCAATCGAACTCTGGCGATCTTACGAAGAGCTGAGTTGGGCTTCTTGGGCGTAGTGGTAGTAACCTTAACGCAGACTCCCCGCTTAAAAGGAGAGCCTTTCTTCTCAACAACAGAACGCATCTTCAGAGTGTTAAAGCGCTTCTGCATTGCCGGCGACTTACTTTTCGCCTTCGAAACTTTACGTCCTTTTCTAATTAGTTGGTTAATAGTTGGCATATTTTAATTCTAACGGAATCTTTACAAGCTGGTGCTGACTAATTATATAACGATTACTTATATCCATCTACGCTGACCGGACCTGCCAATCAGCAGGCGGCCATATCAACGCCGCCAGGATAACCAATTTAAAAATTATCCAAAAAGGTATGATAGGATTCTACCTAAAATTACCGAGTAGTGTCAAGCTTATGTATCTGGCGGGTGGCAAACCCTGTACCGGCTGGTATCAGGCGGCCAACAATCACATTCTCCTTTAGACCACGCAGAAAATCGACTTTACCTGAAACTGCGGCATCTACTAATACCCGGGTAGTTTCCTGGAAAGAAGCTGCCGAGAGAAAACTTTCAGTATTGAGAGCTGCTTTGGAGATGCCTAGCAACAACTGAGTGGCACTCGGCGGCCGTTTATGGTTTTTAACCAATTCAGCGGCTGCTTTCTCTAGCCTTAGTCTGTCGACCATTTCACCGGCCACCCACGGACTGTCTCCTTCCTTATCTATTCTGTATTTGGAGAACATCTGACGAACAACTGCTTCAATATGCTTATCGTTAATGTTTTGTCCCTGCATAGCATAGATATTTTGAACCTCGCTGGTGACGTAAGCCTGAGTGGCCTCGGCGCCTTTCAATACCATCAACTCATGGGGATCGAGCTGACCTTCTGTAATTTGCTGGCCTTTTTTGATCTTATCGCCGTCTTTTACCCTTAAAAATGTCCGCTTCGTGATCGGGTACTCATAAACTTCGCTTTTAACACAATGCAGGACGAGATCATTATTTTGTATTTCAATAACTCCGGAGGCTGGAGCTTTATACTCAGTCTTATCTTTGTCGTCTGCCACAAAAATGACATCGCCCTTTTTAACCTTGTCATTGTGCTTAACTTTGATTTTAGCGCCAACATCAAAACTTATCGCAATCCTGCTGTCTTCCTTAACTTCGAGCCGAATAAACTTTTTGTTGCCGACTTCCATAATATGAACTGTGCCGTTTCCGGGAGAGACAATGGCCGGAGTTTTTGGCCGCCTAGCCTCAAACAATTCCTCAACCCGAGGCAGACCCTGTGTAATATCGGTAGTTGACGCTACTCCTCCAGTATGGAAAGTCCTCATCGTTAGCTGAGTTCCGGGTTCGCCGATGCTCTGGGCAGCTACGATTCCAACGGCTTCACCAAGTTTGACCAATTGGCCGGTAGCCAAATCTTGCCCGTAACATTTTTGGCAAATGCCCCAAGGGGCCTTGCAAGTGATCATCGAACGGACCTTAACTCTAGTCAGCCCTGCTTTTTCGATTTTGTGGGCCAGATCCTCTGTAATATACTCCCCGGCCTTAACCAGCACCTTCCCGCTTGGGCTTTTAACATCCACGGCGGCAAATCTGCCTTCAATGCGTTTGGACAACGGATCGCTCAGTAAGTTGTCCGGGTCGTGCTCTATAAAAATGCCCAACTCAGTTTTGCAATCTTCTTCTGCCACCACAATATCCTGACAGACATCAACAAGCCGACGAGTTAAATAGCCGGCATCGGAGGTTCTTAAGGCAGTATCTGACAGACCTTTGCGAGCGCCGTGAGTAGACAAGAAATATTCTAATGAACTCAGACCCTCCTTGTAATTAGATTTTACTGGCAGTTCCAGCTTCACTCCGGTAGCGTTAACTTTGGTGCCAACAATACCGACCATTTGGTTGAACTGCTCCAAACTACCCCTCGCTTTAGAAGCAACCATCATTGTCACCGGATTAAAAATGTCCTGCATCGACTCGCTGCAAATCAACTGTTCAATTTCCTGTTTGGTCTTCTCCCATAAATCAGTAACTAGTCGACGGCGTTCATCAGCGGTGATAAGGCCCTCTTTAAACTGAGCTTTAATATCATCCACTTTCTTATCAGTGGCCTTGATCAGGTTGTTCTTGGCCTGTGGTGCCTGCAGATCCCCTGCACCGAAGGTTGCTCCCGAAATAGTGGCATAATGAAAGCCAATGTCTTTAATGCCGTTCACCAATTTGACCGTTTTTTCACGGCCAAGCAGCCGGTAGCTGGCATTAATGATTTCCTTAAGCGTTTTTTTATCAGCTGCTTTGTTAACAAATCCCAGTTCTTCGGGCACGACCTCGTTAAACAGCAATCGACCGAATGTGGTCCTGATGATTTCACCATTAATCGAAATATGAATAGGCTCATGCAATTCTAATTTGCCCAAAGAATAAGCCAAAGCGGCCTCATTGTGGTCAACAAAATAGCGCTTTTTGTCACCTTCCGTAGACTCTTTTAAGAGTGTCAGAAAATAACAGCCTAATACCATATCGTTATTAGGGATGACAATTGGCTCGCCGGTCGAAGGTTTCAACAAATTGTTCGTTGAAAGCATAATTTCTTTGGCTTCCCGCTGGGCAAACTCAGACAGAGGCAGATGCACAGCCATTTGATCCCCATCAAAGTCGGCATTGAAAGCAGCACAACTTAGGGGCTGCAACTGAATGGCGTTGCCCTCAACCAGCACAGGACGAAAGGCCTGAATGCCGAGCCGATGCAATGTTGGCGCCCGGTTCAAAAGCACATAGTACTTATTGATGACGTGCTCCAAAGCATCCCATACCTCGTCAACTTCTTTTTCCACCATTTTGCCGGCGGTTTTTACATTGTGAACCAAACCATCGGCTAAAAGCTTGGCAATGACAAACGGTTTGAACAGCTCCAAGGCAATAGGCTTGGGAATTCCGCACTCGTCCAGCTTGAGTGTAGGACCGACGACAATTACAGAACGGCCGGAATAATCTACCCGTTTGCCGAGTAGATTCTGACGGAAGCGGCCTTGTTTTCCCTTAAGCAGATCACTCAATGATTTAAGCTGGCGCTTAACATTGGTTGTTGCAGAAGTTTCACGTGCGGTAATATCAAACAGAGCATCCACAGCTTCCTGCAGCATTCTTTTTTCATTTCTGGTAATTACTTCCGGTGCACCGATGTTAATCAATTTTTTAAGGCGATTATTCCTATTAATAACTCGACGATACAAATCGTTCAGGTCACTGGTAGCAAACCGGCCACCATCCAGCTGGACCATCGGACGTAAGTCGGGGGGGATAACCGGTAATACAGTAATCAACATCCATGACGGATGAAGCTTGGCTCTAATAAATCCCTCAATCAATCTAAGGCGCTTTTGTAAACGCTTGTATTTTTGGCCTGTAGCCTTTTTGAGCAGGGTCCGAATTTTTTTATCTTCTTCGTCCAGATCAATGTCCTTGATCATCTGGTAAATAGCTTCTGCCCCGATACCGGCTTTAAACACCTGTCCATACTTAAGCGACAGGTCTCTGTATTCATGCTCTGAAATAATTTTTTTGACCTTTAAATCTTTAACCTCCGAGGTGGCAGTTTGATAGGCGGCCTTTAGCTTGATGAGCTTTTCCTCCAATTCAGCAGCGCTAATGGTCTTCTTCTGCTTATACTCATTTTTAATATTTTTAACATGGCTCTTGTACTCCTGCTCCAACTGCCGCAATGCCTCAGCTCTCATATTTTCATCCACTGAGTTGACAATGTAGGCGGCAAAGTAAATTACAGATTCTAATTTTCTGGCGGGAACATCAAGCACCAATCCCAGCCGCGACGGGGTACCCCGCAGGTACCAAATATGGCTGACTGGCGTGGAAAGTTGGATATGTCCCATACGTTCACGTCGAACCAATGAGCGAGTAACCTCAACTCCGCACTTGTCACAAACGATACCCTTATAGCGGATTTTTTTGTATTTTCCACAATAGCACTCCCAATCCTTGGTCGGACCGAATATTCTTTCGTCAAATAAACCTTCTTTCTCCGGGCGCAGAGTCCGATAG
This sequence comes from candidate division Kazan bacterium, assembly GCA_003647645.1. Classification (GTDB taxonomy): domain Bacteria; phylum Patescibacteriota; class Kazan-3B-28; order Kazan-3B-28; family Kazan-3B-28; genus B79-G16. Next base: position 132,110 of record QMNG01000001.1, read on the forward strand.
TTGATGGTTTCTGGTTTAGTAACTTCCCCGTGAGACCAGCTTAAAATCTGCTCCGGCGAAGCTAGACCGATTCTCACGGCCAAAAAATCATTTTGGGCTTCTGAAGTTTTAGCTTTTAGCATTCTAACTGGGAAATTATCAATATAGTCTTATTAATTATTTTAAATTTTTAATTCTCGTTCACTTCCGCGCTCTATTTTTGTCGCGCCTATCGCGTACTGGCTTGGCGCTTTCACCGATTGGCCGCTTGAGAATTTCAGGATCAGTTATCACTTCGACATTGAGACCGAGACCTTGCAGTTCTTTGGTAATCACATTGAAGGCCTCGGGTGTCTGCGGTTTTTGGATGGGTTCACCTTTAACGATGGACTCATACGTCCGGGAACGACCCTGGACGTCGTCTGATTTAATTGTCAGCATCTCTTCTAGGGTATGAGCTGCTCCATAGCCTTCCAGCGCCCAAACCTCCATTTCACCGAACCTCTGACCGCCGAGTTGGGCCTTGCCTCCTAGCGGCTGCTGGGTTACCAGCGCATATGGACCGATTGAACGGGCATGAATTTTATCGTCTACCATATGGCCCAACTTCAAAATATAGGCGACACCCACCGTTGTATCTTGGCAGAACTGCTCACCAGTCCGGCCATCAAAGAGCTTGGTTTTACCGCTCTCGGGCAGATTAGCCCTTTTCAACTCTTCGATGATACCCGGCATATTGACGCTCTCAAATACCGGATTGATGGTATTGATTTTCATCTGACCAGCGGCCCACCCCAAGTGAGTCTCTAAGATCTGACCCAAATTCATTCTGGAGATAACGCCCAGAGAGTTAAGAATAATATCTACCGGAGTACCGTCCTCCAAAAATGGCATATCAGCCTGGGGAACTATTTTGGAAATAACCCCTTTATTACCGTGGCGACCGGAAAGTTTATCACCAACAGATATTTTGCGCATCTGAGCTACATATATATAGATTCTTTTTAGAACACCCACTTCCAATTTATCGCCTTTGTCAGCGTCAAATATTTTAATGCCAATAACTTTGCCATAGCCGCCGTGAGGTAAACGCAGCGAGGTGTCTTTGACGTCTTTGATCTTTTCTCCAAAAATAGCCCGGAGCAGCCGCTCTTCGCTGGTTAGCTCAGTTTCGCCCTTGGGAGTAATTTTGCCGACTAAAATATCGTTAGATTTAACCTTAGCACCGATTCGAATAATTCCATCCTCATCAAGATCGGCTACAGCATCTTCACCAACATTGGGAATGTCACGGGTAGTAATTTCAGGACCTAACTTAGTGTCACGAACATCTATCTCAGAACGTTTAATATGAATCGAACTGAAAACATCGTCTTTGACCAAACGGTCAGAAATAACTATGGCATCCTCGTAAGTGGCTCCACTCCAAGATAAATAAGCCACTAACACATTGCGACCTAAGGCCAGCCGGCCATTTTTAATAGAGGGTCCGTCGCACAATGGATCGCCCTTGCTGACGCGATCCCCGATGCTGACGATTGGAGTTTGAGTTAAATTTGTCTCAGCATTAGATCTGGAAAACTTAACCAGATCATAAGTAATAGTTTTGCGTTTGCCAGCCGGTAAAAACTCTATTTTGGTCCCGTCTACATATTTAATTGTTCCATCGCTTGGCGCTGTAATCACCCAACCAGAACCGATGGCGGCATCCCGTTCCATACCGGTGCCAACTATCGGAACTTGGGGATTAACCAACGGAACTGCCTGGCGCTGCATGTTGGAGCCCATTAAAGCCCGCTTGGGGTCATCGTGTTCCACGAATGGAATCAATGAAGTAGTCACACTGACAATTTGTTTTGGCGAAACATCGGCGTAATCAACCCTGCCCACAACCGCCGTACCGGGGTCGCCCGCCCGCCTAGCGTTGACATAGCGAACCGCAATTTGCCCAATCTCATCAGTGGGAATATTGGAAACAGCAATTGTCAGGTTCTCTTCGGTATGAGCATCAAGATACTCCACTTTGTTGGTAATAAAAGCTTTAACTGGAATTTTGTCCAAGCCCTGAATAGAAACAAACTTCTTGGCAAGTTTTTCATCAATTTTAACACCAGCTCCGGCGACAATGTTTTTGGTTTTGGGATCAACAATATTGCTGAACAGAGTACGGTTGATCGCTGATTTCCCGTCATTGGGAACAGATGATAAAACTCGACGATAAGGTGACTCAATGAATCCGTAATCATTAATTTTGGCATAGCTGGCCAAATGTCCCACTAGACCAATGTTTTGCCCCTCGGGTGTTTGAATCGGACAGATACGGCCGTAATGGCTGGTGTGCACATCCCGAACATCAAATCCAGCCCGTTCACGACTCAGCCCCCCGGGACCCATAGCGCTTACCCTCCGCTTGTGCTCCAGCTCAGCCAGCGGATTGGTCTGGTCCATAAATTGAGAAAGCTGAGAACTGCCGAAAAATTCCTGCATAATCGCGCTGATTGGGCGGGCATTAATTAACTGGGCAGGGGTTAGTGTACCTATTTCTGAAACACTCATCCTGTCTTTGACGATGCGCTCAACCCGAAGCAGACCAGTTCTAAACTTATTTTGAATTAGTTCCCCGACAGCGCGGACACGGCGATTCTTTAAATGGTCAACATCATCTTCGGCCCCCCCGACGTTATTTAGGCGAATGATCTCTTTGGTAATGGCTTTTAAATCATCCAAAGTCAGCACTCTGTGATCACGGTCGTTTTTAGTATCGAGATTCAGCCGGCGATTGATCTTGTACCGCCCGACTGCTCCGAGATCATACCTCCGGAAGTTTTGGAAGGTGTTAACAAACAAATTTCTGGCGTTGTCGACATTAGCCAAATCGCCAGGTCGAATTTTTTTATAAATTTCAAGCAGAGCCTGGTCAGTGGATTTGGCTGGATCCTTCTCAATGGTGGCTTTAATAAAACTCAGCTTGGGATCATTGTCTACGTCGGCAAACATCTCGATCAGTTCCGAATCGTTGCTTACGCCAAAAGCCCTCAACAATGTGGTGATATAGGTTTTGCGTTTTCTATCTATCTTAACGGAGATAACCCCCTTATTGTTGGTCTCTAACTCCAACCACACTCCGCGCTCCGGAATAATTTTGACTCCATATTGGCCATGGGAGAGTCCTTCTTCGCGCGTAAAAAGTACACCCGATGAGCGAACTAGTTGTGAAACTATAACTCTCTCTACACCGTTGATGATAAAAGTACCCGATTTGGTCATAACGGGAATATCACCCAAAAAGACCTCCTGCTCTTTAATTTCCCCCGTGCCTTTGTTAACCAAGCGCAACTTAACCCGCAAACTGGCTTCGAAAGTCGAGTCCTGCTCTTTCGCTTCCCGTTCGGTGTATTTGGGCTCCTCAAGGTAGTAGTCGACAAAATGCAGCTCCAAGTTCTTCCCGGTTAAATCTTCTATGGGGTTGATTTCATCAAAAAGCTCCCGCAAACCTTCGCGCAGGAAATGCTGATATGACTGGCGCTGAATACTATTTAGTTCGGGGAGAGGAGTTACCTTTTGAAAATCCGTATACCACTTATCTTTGTAATTGCTATTGTCCGTGATTATTGTATGACGTTCAAAATGCTTTTTGACCATAAAAATACCCTCTTTTTGAAAAGCTTACTTATCAAAAAGTAAGATTAGAACCTACTTTTTGTGCTGGAGCATGTCCCAACAATAACTAAAAAAAATGCCTTTGTCAAATGTTAAAATAAACTTCTCCCATTATAAGAGGAAAGATACTACTTATGCAACCCCTTTTTGTACCTTTTTATTATTCCACCACAAAAGTGCGCTGCTTAGCCAAAACTCCATCCACTAGCACAGACACCTCATAGCTGCCGACAGCCCACAATCTATCGTGCCATCTTTTGCCCAAAGATTCGCGAACCAAATCCCAAACAATGCTGGTATCGCCCAGAACTGCTGATTCCAGAGAGGCAATTTCCAGATTATCTTTGACATAACGAACTTTTGTAACAATTTCCATATCTGGGTTGGCACCGGCAACATCAACCTGCACATAGATGATGTTGGTGTAGCGGCTAAAAACACTCTTGTCCTGAATAATTTGATAGTCATCACTTCGCTGGTCGCTGAGCTTAATGGCTTGAATTATTCCTTGGGCAGCAATTGAGCTGGCCTCATCGTCACTAATTATTTTGAAAAAGGCAGACTTGACAGTTTTTCCATTGAGCAAAACATCTGCCCGATATTCACCCAAGGGCCAGGTAATATCTTCCTTTTCAATTTGAGAAGCCAAAAAACTTCTGGAGTCATGCTCATCAAAATCGAATCTCCCTCCCCTACCCTCAAAGTCCTCACTGGCGATAAGGGTATCGGGCAAGTGGTACCACTTTACCCGCACTTTAGTCCCGGCTGTAGGGTCAACCACTCTGGCCGAAAGATAGATATTCTTAGTTGTAGCAGCTATTTCAGCGACGCTGTTTTCCGCAGAGTTATCAAAAGCTATCGCAGTAGTGATGGTAATATCATCCACCCTAACCCCTTCCTGCGACGAGCATGACAGTCCGCCCAAGACTAAAAAGCTTACTAAGATAGTTAAAAGTTGATATTGGATTTTCATGGGTGAGATTGTGCTTGAACTACTTAGTCTAACTTTGGGGAGAAGCCGGCGGCTGCTCGGGCGGAGTTTCGTCCGCACTATCCTCGGGTAAGGTATTTTGAGTCGGTGGAGGCGAAGGGGGTTCTTTCTGGTCACGCTTGGGATCTGCTTCGGGCTGCTTGTCTGGCACCGGGGAAGCCGGTGCTGGCGAAGCATTCTTAGCCGGCGGCGAAGTTGGTTGACTAAAATCAACTTTGGGGGTTGCGGCTTCCGTCATATCCTCAAGCTCAAACATATCGCGTTTCTTAAAGTTGAACATATTGGCAATAACGTTAGTCGGAACTACCTCGCGGCGAATATTGTAGTCACGGACATTGGTATTGTAGAAGCGACGGGCTGACATAATCTTGTTCTCGGTTTCAGCCAGTTCCTCCTGCAGCGCCAAGAAATTCTGATTGGCTTTAAGCTCGGGATAGTTTTCAGCTACAGCGAATAGGGATTTTAGTGCTCCGGTCAGCATATTTTCGGCCTCGGCCCGATTTTTAATATCACCCTCACTGGCCGCAATAGCCTGAGCTCGGGCTTGGGTAACTTTTTCGAATAGCTCCCGTTCATGGGTGGCATAACCCTTCACAATATTTACTAAGTTGGGAATTAGATCGTGTCGACGTTTAAGTTGAACACCGATATCGCTATCAGCTTCATTGACTCGATTTTTCAGTACAACCAAACCATTAAAAGCGATAATTGCCCACAAGGCGACTAAGATAATCAATAACAAAACCCAAATCATAATTTTCTCCTTAAAAGTTAACTTTTACATAGCTCAGTATACATTCTTTTAGACATCTTGGGTAGTCAGGAGCCAGTTAGAGTAGATAATTTTTTGTAACTCAGCAAATGTGAGATGCCGGGTCCAACTGAGATTCCACCAGCCGTTCTTGCGCCAAGCAGAATCCTTAGCTGAGTGATTAATTATCTTAAAATCGTTACCTAAAAAGTAGCGAAAGTTAAGATAGGCTCGCCTTTGGTGATATGGAGAAGTCACTAAAATAATGGAATTTATTTTATTTGACTCCATTATATCGGCAACATAATTGGCATTTTCCCAAGTTGTTTGGGCATTTTCCTCGATAATAATGCTGGATGCCGGAATCCCCAAACTGATCGCTATTTGCTTCATCATAGCGGCATTCGAAATTCCCTCGTCCCGGGCGGCACCAGACACAATGACCAGGGGGGCCCACTCGTCTTGGAAAAGCTGTACACCTTCCTTAACCCGCGCCTCAGTTTCTCCCCCACTGATAACCACGATTGCATCGGATCGCTCGAGCTTATCTTGGGGAGACAAGTAGAAGCCCACACCCATTATAAAACCTAGGCAAATAAAACTAACAACTACTAAACAGATCAAATACTTCAAAACTCGGGCAGCTTTAGCTCTTGCCCCACTGACAGAGAATAGGGCGCCTCGATTCCGTTAAGTTCAGCCAGGTCTTTCCAGTCGATATTTAAATCTGCTCCGATGCCAGCCAGAGTATCGCCGGACTTCACTGTGTAAATTCCCGTACTCTGCAAAATTATCGGCTCAGAGTCATTGCCTTCACTTTTCGTCACTTCAGTGTCAGTAGACACAGGAATCACACTTTCCACGGTCGATCTGTCGTTGGAGTTAATGACTCCAATGGGTTTGATAAATATAGTGGCAATCAATCCACGAAAGGCAAATATTAAAAAGACAGCACTGAAAAACAAGGCATACAAAATCAACACTGAGAACGGGTCCTCTTTGAATCTTTGCTTGGTTCTGTAACCGTATCGACGAATTTTATGTGAAAGCTTTGCCATAGATTCATAATATATTACTTTTATTAAAAGTAACCAAAAATTTTCCTTTCCGCCACTTTTGAAAAAAATTTTTGCTAATCATCTGCCTGTCTATCATCGGCGGGCAGATCCTTTTCCGTTCATCC
>QMNG01000002.1 GCA_003647645.1 candidate division Kazan bacterium
AGCCCGCCGGAACCCCCCGAGCCACCTGAGCCGCCTCAACCTCCACCGCCTGAGCCGCCTAGTCCGCCAAGTCCTCTGACAGTGGTTCTTATTGAAGTAGACAAAGCTGTTAAACATCACTACGACAGCCTCTACCAAGATTCTATCGTAGCGGATCTAAATGAAGTCCTGGACTTTCACATCAAGGTAGATGTTAAGAATTCATATGCCACAAGCATAGTCATCGCTGATACATTGCCAAATGAACTTGAGATCACCGATTATGGCAATACACCAGCTGCAATGTTTGAGGGAACCTCTTATGCTGTTGACATTGAGCCGGGTGTACATACCTTTGAATATGATTTTTCTGCTAGAGTAAAATCAGTGGCTGAAGTTGTTAAAAATAAGGTTGAGGCATACAACCGTTTCTGGATATTTGATAACGATGAGGATTCAACCCCAATAACTCTTCAATAATCACCTGTCCCGCGTATAAAATTTATTATTTGTGATTAGCAATCTCAACTTAGAATGGCTCAAGATAAAAAAACTCCCAATAAAAAACCGTCGCTCGACCAAGTGGTTAGTGGACTCAAGCGCAGCAAAGAAGAGGAAATAACCAAAAAACGGGCGAAAGGCTTTCAGTTGGAGTACCGCAACTTGGCTGGTTTCCAGCCGGATCCCACAGTCGTTGGCGTTATTCCACAAGAGCTAGCTAAATCAGCTAAAATTTTTGCCTTCGACAAGCGGGGTACCAAAATTATGCTAGCCATTACCCATCCCCAAAATAAAACCACCTTGGCCGCACTTAAAAAGCTCTCCGCTGAGGAAAAGTATAAATTTGTTCCGGTTATTGTTTCGGATTCTTCAATGAAGTATCTGTTGTCTATTTATGAAACTTTTGCACCTCAAAGCTATAAACAACCGGAGGTTAAAATCACTTCCTCCACACAGCGAGAACTTGAAATAAAAGTTCGCAGCTTGTCAGAATTTCAAAAACATCTAGCCAAAACCCCGATTAGTTCTCTTCTGAACGTCATCTTCGCGGGGGCCGCTGGCATTAACGCCTCCGACATTCATATAGAGCCAACCGCAAAGAATATCAAACTTCGTTATCGACTCGACGGAGTTTTGCAGGAAGTTGCTACCATTCCTTTAAAATCCCTAGAGCCCATCATCAGCCGTATAAAACTACTGGCCAACTTAAAACTTAATATTAAAAAAACTGCCCAGGATGGTCGCCTTTCTATCACAGTGGGAAAGGACAAATACGATATTCGAGTTTCTATACTACCTACTCAGTATGGTGAATCTGTAGTCATGCGCCTGCTGCCCCAAGAAAGCAAATTTATCACTTTAGATAAATTGGGATTAGACGCAACCTCTCAAAAACTGATCAATGAAGCCATCCACCAACCCAATGGTTTAATTCTTAATACCGGCCCTACCGGTTCTGGTAAAACTACTACCCTTTACGCGATTCTCAATACCATAAATTCGCCGACCAAAAAAATCATCACTGTCGAGGATCCTATAGAATATCGGCTAAAGGGCATTACCCAAACCCAGGTAGACCCTGAAGCCGGATACGATTTCCCTAACGCCTTGCGCTCAATCGTCCGACAAGATCCGGATATCATTTTAGTTGGGGAAATCCGGGATCAGGAGACCGCTAACATTGCCATCAACGCCTCTCTGACTGGACACTTGGTGTTATCAACTCTACATGCTAATAGCGCCATCGGGGCCATCCCCCGTCTGATAGACCTAGCGGCCAGACCAAAACTTTTTGCAAACGCTTTACAAATCGTTGTGGCTCAACGTCTGCTTCGAACTGTCTGCCCCAAGTGCGGGAAAAAATATAAGCCTACCCCGGAAGAAAAAAGACAAATCCGAAAAATTTTGCCTGATGCCAAAATTCCCGAATTTCTTATTCGGGCAACGGGTTGTGAGGCCTGCAATAATACCGGCTTCAAAGGCAGAGTTGGCATTTTTGAAGTTCTAAAAGTTACACCCGAAATCAGAGAACTCATCATAGGCAAGCAGTCAGTTCGAACCATCGCTAAGCAGGCTATTGCTCAAGGCATGGTAACCATGGCCCAAAATGGCATTGATAAAGTATTAAAGGGTCAAACTACCCTCAAAGAATTGTTCAGAATCATTGCCAACAAATAACTCAGTGCTATAGAATGGACTTAAGGTGAAAGGGCGGAATAACCCCTCTCTTTTTATGTCTAAAATTCGCAGTATCTTTGCCATCGCTTTAATACTCGGCCTAGTCATCGCTGAGTTTTGGCCAAGCACAGGTGAATTAAAAACTCCCTCCCCCGTACCACAAGCCGAGGCTAAATATGATGATTTGATATCCTCCATCCTGGACAGCTACATAGACATTGAATATCAAATCCCCGATCGATCAAAAATTAGCACATTTGTGGACTTTGACCTTCCCAGACCCAGTAGCATTGACCAAGATACTTTTACAGTATCCCAACTTAGCGGCTACACTTCATCTGTTTTGTCAGATGACCCAACGCTACCCGACACATCCTATAGTTCTTCTAGTCCTCCACCCTCTTCTATTTTAAATAAAGTAGTACCCCCGTTTGGCAGCCCGCTCTACACTGCCTATCAAGATGGGGCCAAAGCTTGGTATCAAAAGGACGACAATGTTTTAGTTATCTACCCTAACGAAAATATTGGCAGTTTTAATGCCAGCACCGGGATGCCCTCCACTTGGCTGAAACAAGAACTGGCTTATGAACCGATTGACGATGCTAACGCCATTTCTAATTACATTAAAAACTACCGGGCTGAAGTTGTTGCAGAAACTACTCGTTGGGTACTAATGGAATTCCCCTCCGGAGGAGTAGTCAAGGTAATTAAACCCTCATTTGCCAGCTCCAATCAAGAAACCACTGGCGTTTCAGTAGGAAGTCCGGCTTACGGCAATCTTCCCAGTGTTTTGCCGGGATATGGAAATTAGAATCTGAATTTTAGAACTAGTTTTTTACCAGTAGCACACTCCAACGGATTAATAAACCACCACTATTGGGGCCAAGCTTGTGTAATAAGCTGGCCGCTACTGCTGTATAATTCCTGCCATACAGCTTCAGTCACAAACGGCACAAAAGGATGAAGCATTATGAGGGAGTTTTTAAGTATATGGTTAAGTACTGCTCCAGCAGCGTCCGAGGCTTTAGCATCCTCAAGCCGGGGTTTGGTATTTTCGATACATTCATCGCAAAATCTATGCCAAAAGTATTGGTAAAGTGTATCCCCTGCTTGTCCGATCTCGTACTTATCCATTTCCCTCGTAACTTTTTTTATAATTTCTTTAAACTCTTTTAACATCTTGGTGTCGGCAGTGCTTAGATTAACATTATTGATCGATTTAGCACCGGGAGCCTTCATACTAATGAACCGCGCCGCATTCCAGATCTTATTGGCAAAATTCCTGTATGCACGGATCTTATTCTCATCCACATGAGTGTCACTGCCGGGGGCGGTTCCCATCATCATCCCCATCCGCAAAGCATCGGCACCGTATTTTTCTACCATATCGATCGGATCAATCACGTTACCCTTAGATTTAGATATCTTTTGGTTGTTTTTGTCTCGGACAATGCCGTTTAGATAAACCAATTCGAAGGGAACCTCACCAGTACAGTAAAGCCCCAGCATGATCATCCGGGCCACCCAAAAGAAAATGATTTCATACCCTGTCTCCATCACAGTAGTAGGATAGAAATATTTGAAATCTTGCGTCTCTCTCGGCCAGCCCAAAGTGGTGAAGGGCCACAAGCCGGATGAAAACCAGGTGTCGAGAGTGTCGTTCTCTTGTACCACTTCCCCCCCAAGTTCTTTTTGGGCATCATCTGTGTTCTTAGCTACGGCAAACTTGGTTTTGTCACTTTTTAGATAATAGATAGGAATTCGATGCCCCCACCACAATTGCCGGCTAATATTCCAATCCCGAATATTTTCCATCCAATTGAGATAAACCTTTTTGAATCGCTTGGGAATAAATTTGATTTTACCCGATTTTACAGCCTCGAGTGCCGGCTTAGCCAGTGATTCAATCTTTACAAACCACTGTTTAGAAATAAGCGGTTCAACCACTTCTTTGCATCTGTCACAATGGCCAACCCTGTGTTCATACTTAATTTGTTTTTCAATCAACCCCGATTTATTGAGATCTTCCAGAATTTTCTTTCTGGCATCCAAAACTTTCAGACCCGCATATTTGCCTGCTCTATTTGTCATCTTGGCATCCTGTCCAACTACTATCGGCGCATCCAATTTGTGCCTCTCTCCTATTTCAAAATCAGTCGGATCATGCGCTGGAGTAACCTTAACTGCTCCGGTGCCAAACTTCGGATCAACCGCATCATCGGCCACAATCGGAATTTCTCTTCCCACTAGGGGCAGGATTAGAGTTTTGCCAATCAAATTTTTATATCGCTTGTCCTTGGAATTTACCGCCACGGCCGTATCCCCCAGCATCGTTTCCGGACGAGTTGTCGCTACTGTTATAAATTCATCACTATTTTGGAGAGGATATTTAATATAGGTCAGCTGGCCTTCAGTTTCCTGATATGCTACTTCCAGATCAGACAGACCTGTGTTGCATCTTGGACACCAATTTACAATTCTTTCCCCTTGATAAATCAGTCCTTCGTCATACATCTTTTTAAAAGTATGATAAACTGCTTCGCTAACATCAGGATCAAGTGTAAATTTATTACGTGTCCAATCACAACTAGCGCCCAGCCGACGTAACTGGTCTTCCACAATCTTCCTTTTTTCCAAAACGAATTTGCGCAGACGTTTGATAAATTCTTCCCTGCCTAAATCATAGCGGGTTTTGTTCTCTTCTTTCTTCAAGATTTTTTCAAAAAAAACTTGGCTGGCAATCCCGGCATGATCCGCACCCGGCAGCCACAAAGTTGGCTCACCCTTTAAGCGATGATAGCGAATCATAATATCCTCTAACGTTACAAATAAAGCATGTCCAATATGCAGTCGATCGTAAGCGTTAGGAGGAGGCATAGTAATCACATACGGCTGCTTGTCCTTGTCGATCTTAGGCGTAAGGACGCCTGACTTTTCCCAAGCCCGGTAAATCTTTCCCTCTAATTCCTTAAAATTAAATTTATTTTCCATTTTTTTGTATAAAATAGGAGGCCATTCCAATCATAACAGCATTATCGGTACAGTATTTGGAATTTGGAACAACCAGCCGAAGCCCCTTAGCCGTAGCCCGTAAATCAACTTCCTCGCGCAGACGTTTATTAGCCGCCACTCCCCCGCCCAGTAGAATAGTTTTTACTTTATACTTTTGGGCCGCCCTCATTAATTTGGTGGCCAAAACATCAACCACCGCCTCTTGAAACTCGTGAGCAATATCTTCCTTCCTGCCTTTTGCTCGGATAACCGCGGTCTTAAGCCCCGAGAAACTAAAATCCAACCCCCTATTTTTCATTGGCCTCGGCAGTTCTACTGTTCTATTGGATACTGAATACTGAATGCCGGCCGCGGCAGCAGCTATCGCCGGACCCCCGGGGTAATCTAACCCCAACACTCGTGCAGCTTTATCAAAGGCCTCTCCAGCTGCATCATCTCGAGTTTCCCCAAGACATTTGTAATCTCCATGCCTCCGCACCAAAACTAATTCTGTATGTCCTCCGCTAGCGACCAAAGCTACAAGCGGAAATCTAATGTCATTATCGACAAATCCCGCATAGACATGACCCAACAGGTGATTAATTTTAACGACCGGTTTATGCCACAAATATCCGAGTGTTTTAGCAGCATTGACGCCCACCAACAAAGAACCCAACAATCCCGGCTCACCAGTCACCGCAATTTTATCTATGTCTTGAGGACCAAGCTTGCTTTTTTTAAGCGCCATCTCGATCAGGGGATAAATTGCTTTTAAATGCTCCCGAGATGCTACTTCTGGCACTACCCCGCCAAAATTGGCGTGTAACTTTTCCTGCGAAGCCACCAAACTGACCAAAACTTTTCGGTTGTTTAGAATTGCCACAGCCGTATCGTCGCAAGATGTCTCAATTGCTAGAATCTTCATAACCTCTATAATATACTACAAAGTTCGTTACAGGAGCGAATTTTTACTGTAAAATAGAAGTGAAATGAAGTTATTGGACGACAAATCTTTAGACAAAAAAAGTTGGGATTCTGCCCTGTTATCCCGCTCTGATGCCCATTTCTTACAGAGTTGGGCTTGGGGAGATTTTAATAAAAAACTAAACAATCAGGTTTGGCGACTGGCTGTGGAAGACGAAGGTGTGATAATTAATCAGCTTCTTGTTGTTAAATTGAATGTCGGTTTTGGATTTTCTCTGCTCTACTCCCCTAAGGGTAATTTAATTAATAAAGAGCTACCTGTCAGCTCACAACAGACCAGTTCAAAACTATTATTGGATAAAATAAAGTCAATTGCCCAAAAAAACAGAAAAATCATTCTCTTCCGGATCGATCCCCACGTTCTTACATCGGACACCACCACCCCATCTTTTTATCACTCGTTAGGATTTATCTTAAACCAAAGCAAAAATATCCAGCCCAAACATTCATTACTTTTAGATCTTACCCAACCCTTGGATTCGATAATGAAAAAAATGAAACAAAAAACCCGTTACAATATAAACCTAGCGGCCAAATATAACATGGACATTCACATTTCCACCAATCCGGCAGATATTGAGATCTTTTTGGATTTGGCTCACGCTACCTCTGAAAGAAACAAATTTGCCCTCCATCCCGACAACTATTACAGAACTCAGTTTGAAGTTTTGAGCCAAAATGAGATTCAAAGGTTAATGATAGCCGAATACGAACATCGACCTATCGCGGCTATTTTGGTTAACACATTCGGTGATACGGCCACATATGTCCATGGAGCATCAGGAGACAGCGACCGCAACTTAATGGCCCCCTATCTCCTACAGTCTTCCGCTATTATTAAGGCCAAGGATGACGGTATAAAAATCTATGATTTTTGGGGTATTCATCCCAATCCCAATCACTCATGGGCAGGCATCACCCGCTTTAAGCGGGGTTTCGGAGGGAATGAGGTTGAATATATAGGAACACTGGAACTGCCTCTAAACTCCACATTCTATAGGTTATACAAATTTGTTAACCAATATCGAAAGGCATGAAACAACAGGTTAAAAAAATATTAGGCAAATCTTTTTCCCCGGGCTCTATTTTATACAACACTTATCACAAAAGCCGGGGTGTTTTGGCTGCTACAATTTCTGGTTTTCCTTCCAGCAAGATAATAACCATTGGCGTTACCGGCACCAACGGCAAAACTGCTACCTCAATTATGCTGGCTCACATACTGGAATCTGCAGGAGAAAAGGTTGGGTTAATTACCACCGTTAGTTACTGGATCGGCAATAAAAAATGGGTTAACGAAACTAAAATGACCACTGATACACCTTTTAAAACTCAACGGCTTCTGCGACGGATGGTAAAAGCAGGCTGTCGATTTGCGATTGTTGAAACCTCTTCACACGCTCTGATGCAACATAGAACCTGGGGCATCTTCTACGATGTAGCTGTATTTACTAATCTTTCCCAAGACCATCTTGATTACCATAAAACAATGGAGAACTATCGCGATACTAAAGCCAAACTATTCAAAGAACTTTACGATTCGCCCCGCGTTCCGTATGTCCCTAAAATTATGGTATTGAATTACGACGATCCCCTGCATAGCTATTTTGGAAAATTCGAAGCAGACAAAAAAGTTGGGTTTAGCGCAGCTTTGAATATTTCCTCCACCCTTAAAAATTCATCTTCACCAATAAAGCCAATGGTTTGGGCAGAAGATATCCAGCTTTTTCCTACCCACAGTACTTTTACAATATTTGTACCAAAATCTGCCGCTCCTGCTGGAATGGACGCCATTGATCACACTGGTCAGACAGTATTTCCATCGGGATTTGAGTCAATTAATGTCAGACTCAACGTTCCGGGTCGTTTTAATATTGAAAATGCAATGGCAGCAGCCAGCACAGCACACGCCTTAGGATTTAAATTAGAAAAAATTAAAAGCGGACTTGAGAGTATCACCAAAATCCCTGGGCGCATGGAATATATAGACGAAGACCAGCCATTTACTGTCATTTCTGACTATGCCCATACTCCCGATGGCTATGACAAAGCTCTTTCTTCTATACGTGGTTTTACTGAGGGCAAATTAATCATAGTTTTTGGCGCCGCTGGTGACAGAGACAAAGACAAACGCCCCCAACTCGGACGGATTGCCAGCCAGTATGGAGATATTTTAATTCTTACCGAGGAAGATCCAGCCAGCGAAGACCCCGCCGAAATTGTAGAAACGATTAAAACTGGCATCCCAAATAAATTTATAGAAAACAAGAATCTGTACGTAATTCTCGATCGTCCAAAAGCCGTGCAAAAAGCTTTTGAATTAGCTCAGCCAAACGATACCGTCGTTTTGCTGGCGCTGGGAGCACAAACAGTTATGGCAAAAAAGGAAGGAATTGTTCCATACAATGAACGCCAATATGCCAGAAATCTGCTACAATTGGCTGTTAAACAAAACCAATACGATTACAATAGTCATCCTAAGCGAGACGATAGTTGAGCCGAGGGACCCCGTATATAAAATAATTAAATTAAGGAGATACTATGGTGGAATTTGATGAAAATTTAAACCCAATTCAAAGGAAACAACCCGAAACTCCTAATCCGACCCCCCGCCCGGGCGATCTACCCCAGGCAGATGAACCTCCGCTTCCCCAAGAACCTATTCAGTCTTTAGGGGATACTCAACCCCGCCCTCCCCTTGAACTTGTTAAAGAACCTGCATCATCCTCCCCGAGAATACCTGACCCAACTCCTCCAACCAGAGCGTCGAACGACCAGCCTTCCACCAAACAAACGGGTGGTGTTTTGGCAGCAGTCAGCATCATGGCCATCTTAGCGGCGACGGCTATCGCTATTGTCAGCATTATGTCCAATAATAATTCTTCCTTTGTAATTTCCTCTGGTCCAAGAGAGGGACTAACCGTCACCGCTAGCGGAACAGTCAGCGTTATTCCTGATGTATCAAAAGTCACCTTTGGAATTATCCATAAGGCATCAACAGTTAGCACCGTAGAAGACAAGATCAACAGCACGATGGACGACATCAAAAATGCCCTTAAGAAATTTAAAATCAAAGATGCAGATATTAAAACCAGCGGCTATCAAATCTATCCCGAATACGATTACCGCGCTAGAACACGTCGCATTATCGGCTATACAGGAACCCACCAACAAATTCTTACCATCCGTGATCTAGAGGATGTCAATGACATCATCGATGCGATTACCGATGCCGGTGCAAACACCGTTGGCAATGTCACTTTTACAATCGACGACGAAGAAGAGTGGAACAATCAGGCCCGGGCTGAGGCCATAGAAAGAGCCAAGGACAAAGCCAGAGCAATAGCCGACGAAGCTAATATTAAACTTGGCAAAATTATTTCCATTGACCAAGATATTATCCACCCCTCGCCTTTTCGAGAAATTACTTTTGACGCCGGATTTGGAGGCGGCGAAGAGGTGGACATCAGTCCCAGTATCGAGCCGGGTTCACAGGAAATTAAAGTGACAGTCACTCTTGTGTACGAAATTAAATAAATCGACTATGACAAAACGGCTTTTTATAGCCATACCACTAACGGCAGATGTAAGATCTGCCGTTAGTGCATATGCTCAAAAACTCAATTTAAACATTGTCTGGACAAAGCCAAACAATCTTCACATAACGCTGGTGTTTTTAGGCGACACCGATGTAGAAAAAATCCCGGCCATTCGGCAAGCTATAGACATAATCAGCCGAAATAACCGGCCATTTGCTATTTCCCTATCGAAAGCCGGATATTTTCGCAATAGCGGAGCTTTGTGGGTTAGCATAGAAAAAAATCGCGAACGGCTGGAGCAACTAGCCAACTCAATACGGGAGGAGTTAGTCAAAAATCGAATTAACTTTGACGGCCAGCACAGCTTTGTTGCCCACCTCACAATTGCGCGAAACAAAAAAGGGATTCCAATTCCTCGCGAATTGCCTGATTTTCCTTCAATTGATCTGCCTATTAAAAAAATTATCTTGTTTGAAAGCCAACTAACTAAGCCTCAAGTCACCTACACTCAACTTCACATCGGTCAGTTATAATGAAGACATACTCCTTTTAAAAAACCTAAAAAAATCTTTTTTCCAATATGGCAAATAAGAAAAAATTAGTTTTAATTGATGGAAATGCTTTAATTCACAGGGCTTTCCATGCTTTTTCAAGAGCCAATCTCGTTTCCCCTACTGGTGAGCCCACAGGGGGAACTTTCGGTTTTGCCATGATGCTTCTGGATATATTTACCAAACTTCGTCCTGACTACATAGCTGTAGCTTTTGACACCGGCAAACCCACCTTCCGCCATGAGGAATACAAAGAATATAAGGCCCAGCGCGTTAAGGCACCTCAGGAGCTATATGATCAAATCCCCCGGATTCAAGAATTAGTTGAAACTTTTAATATCCCGGTTTTCTTAAAAGAGGGATTCGAGGCTGATGATGTTATCGGCACCCTAGCCCGCCAGGCTCCTCAGGACATTGATGTCTACATCGCTACGGGAGATATGGATGCCCTACAATTGGTGAACAACCACACTTTCGTTTATGCCCCTCGCAAAGGCTTCGCAGATATTGTTACTTACAATACGGAAAAGGTTTTAGAAACTAAGGGATTGCTGCCGGAGCAGATGATAGACTTCAAAGGTTTACGGGGTGATCCGTCTGACAACATCCCCGGCGTCCCGGGCATCGGCGAGGTAACCGCCAAAAAACTTCTATTTGAATTTAAAACAATGGAGAATATCTACCAAAATTTAGACAAGATTAAAGAAAAAACCAGGATCTTACTCCGAGATAATGAAAAAATTGCCCTGCAAAGCAAAAAACTGGCCACAATTTTAACGGATATTCCAATTGAACTCAATTTAAAAAAAGCTGAAGCAATTGAGTTTAACCCAGAAGAAGTAAGGCAACTCTTTGATAAACTTGGTTTCCGAAGCTTAATCAATAAAATCCCCAATGGAACACTGAAAGTTTCTACTAATCAGCGAAGTTTTTTTGAGAAAGCCCCGAAAGGGGCCAGCAAATTTAAAGACAGAAACATCGCGAAAATTTCTAAAGGAATGGGTTATATACAAAAGCTTGATAAAGATCTGGAGCCGGTTCTCCGCAAAATGGAGAAGAACGGAATTTTGTTAGATGTAAGTTTTTTGGAAAAAATGAAGCGAGACGTTTCGGCTCGGCTTCAAAAACTTACCCAAAAAATCTATAGGGAGGCGGGTGAGGAATTTAATATTGCCTCCCCTCTCCAGTTAGCCAACATTCTTTTTAACAAACTAAAGCTCCCCACTACCAATCCAGAATTTCCTATGCTAAATATCCGCAAAACAAAAACTGGTTATTCCACTAGTGTTTCGGAGTTGGAAAAATTAATTGGCCAACACAATATCATCGGACTAATTTTGGAGTATCGCCAGCTCGCCAAGCTTAAAAATACATACTTAGAAACCCTGCCCCAACAAGTTGACAAGAACAATCGCATTCATACCACTTACGCACAAGACACCTCCACGGGGAGGCTAAGTTCATCTGATCCTAATTTACAAAATATTCCTATCCGTACTGAATTAGGAGCCGAGGTCCGCAAAGCATTTGTTGCTCCTCCCGGCAAAAAAATCCTCAAGGCTGACTATTCGCAGATTGAATTACGCATCGTTGCCCATTTGGCAAAAGACGAAACCATGATAGAAGCATTTAAAAGGGGGGAAGATATCCACGCCCGCACCGCCGCAGAAATTACTGGCAAAAAGATGAATGAAATAACCAAAGCAGAGCGGCGCATTGCTAAAACTGTTAACTTTTCCATTCTCTACGGTGTCAGCCCTTGGGGATTGGCTGCCCGTTCTAATATGAGTGTCGCTCAAGCTCGTAAATATATAGAAAAATATTTTAAAATTTATAGCAACGTTAAAAAATATATGAAAAATACCATTGCTTTTGCTCAAAAGCACGGCTATGTCAAAACCCTATTGGGCAGAAAACGATACATCCCGGAAATCGATTCGAAGATTCCTCCGATGCGGGCTGCCGCTGAGCGGGCTGCTGCCAATATGCCGATCCAGGGCACCGCCGCGGATATGATTAAGGCCGCAATGATTGAAATCGACAAAAAACTGTCAAAAGTTAGCCCAGATGCCAAGATGTTACTTCAGGTCCACGATGAATTGGTTTTTGAAGTACCGACCAAAGATGTTCCTAAAGTTTCTAAATTAGTTAAGACCGTGATGGAGAATGTATATAAACTAGATGTCCCTATTCTAGCTGACACCAAATCCGGCAAAAGTTGGGGTGAGACAAAATAATGCCCGAACTGCCCGAAGTAGAGACAGTTGTACGGGGGCTTGCCAAACACATCCTTGGTCAAACAATAAAAGATGTGGAGGTTTTAAATAAGAAGAGCTTCCAAGGTGGCCCTTCGACAAGCTCAGGGAATAAAAAATTACGAGGGTTGAAAATTAAATCTGTTTCGCGTCGAGGCAAAGGCATCATTATTAATCTCAGCAGGAATACTTCTTTGCTTGTTCACTTGAAGATGACGGGGCAGTTGATTTATATACCGACCCCCCTTCGCCACAAGGGCTACGGGGGGCTTCGACGACTTAACTTGGGTCATCCGACCCAAGATTTCGTAAACAAAATGCCCTCTCGACACAGTCGAGTAGTGCTTAAGTTGTCTCGAGGCACTTTATACTTCAACGACCAAAGGTTGTTTGGGTGGATTAGGGTTTTGCCGACCAAAGAGCTAAAAAACGACCCTTTTCTTAGTAAATTAGGACCTGATGCCCTTAAAATTTCAACGGCTCATTTATGGGCCGTTACAAAAAGACGCCCCCAAAACCCCATCAAGGCTATTTTATTAGATCAATCTGTTATTACCGGCCTTGGCAACATCTATACTGACGAAGTTCTATTCGAAGCCGGCATCCGCCCCACCCGCAAGGGTAAAACCATCACTAAAAAGGATGTAGAGAAGTTGATTAAGGCCATTAAGAAGATTTTAACCAAAGGCATTAAATACTCTGGCACCAGCATTGTAAATTACAAAACCCCAGAAGGTTCACCGGGCCAGATGCAAAACTACCTAAAAGTCTATTCCCGCGCCGGCCTCCCCTGCCGCAAGTGTAAAACCTCAATTACTAAAACAAGAGTAGCAAACAGGGGTACGCACCATTGTCCTAAATGCCAACAATAAAATATGTACTCACTCATTATGCTGGTGCCTCGATACTAGAAACGCCAGACAAGGCGCTTGTTACTACAACGGGCATCAAAAAAGAAAAGGCGTCCGCTTGAGGGGACGCCTTTGTAGTTGGGGAAAAGTTACAGGCGCATGCGGGTAATCCGGAGGATGTACCCAAACTGGGTAAGCAATCTCTGCTCTTCCTGGCTGAGCTCTTTCTTCAAATCCTCCTTGTCGGCCGCCCTCTGGACTTTTTCTAGATAACAGTCTACCTCCATACCCTTTAGTTGAGCTTCATTCTCCAGCATGACTATCAGCTCATGTGCTATTGGTCCGTGGCTGGCAAGCTTCCGGCGGATCTGGTCAATTACTGGCTGGGGGGTCGAAGCACGAGCCTCACGTATTTTAAGAACAAGAGTCCCCAGAGATATCATCTCCTCACCTCCTTAAAGAACATTGCAGTAGAGCGTTCCTAGTATATCTAAAAACCAGCTCCCAGTCAAAAAAAACGCCCAATTTAAAATAACTCTCCGGTCTCGCTCCAGATCTCAATCGCAGCCCATTTCCCCCAAAAATATAAAAACTAAACTTCCTAAATCCAGTTGCAACGCCCACTATTGCAGAAAATATTAGAAACAGACAAAAAAGAAACCCCAACATTGGTAGGGGTGCTGTGTTCTTAAAAGCAGTGCCTCAATTAAAAAATCTTTCCTACTTTTACAAGAAAAGGCTCACCTGTTTTAAAAACATACCGAAGAATTACTCGCTTCTGGGCTACCTATATTTAATTTCTTTAATTTCTTTGTTTTCTTTCTTTAATTCTTTATTAATCTTTTTAACTATCCTTGGGGTCTTTCTTTTTATTTCATTCAAAAACATACTATTGTTCACAGAGATTACTAAAATTCCTTCTCTAAAAGAAATGGCTTCCTGGCTGTCTATGATTTTAGACAAAAAAACTTGGTTGGCATATTTGTGCCACAGATCACAGACATTAACTTCCACCCCAAAAGAATCCTGCCGGGGTTTTTTAGATAAAATCTCCTTAAGTGGCTGGAACATGGTTTTTAATTTCCCCTTTCTCTATCTCAAAAACTTTTGGTTCTGAAAATAATTTAGGTATTGCTTGGTTATTGGCGGTAATAAACGACTGACGCTTTTTTATTTCTTCTACCATCGCCTGCCGCCGACTCTCGTCCAGCTCTGAGAAAACATCATCCAAAAGATATATGGGTGTTTCTTCTAATTTCTCTTTTAAATATTCCCCTTCTGCGAATTTCAAAGCCAAAACCATGCTTCGAAATTCTCCCCGGGATGCAGTGTGTCTAATATCTTGATTGTTGATCGTAAAAATTAAATCATCCCGATGGATTCCCTTGTTGGTAGTAGCCCGAGCAATATCCAGCCCTCGGCTACCCCTCAATATATTGAGATACTCTGTTTTTCGGGTGCTGTTTATATTGGGAATAAAATCTACGCCCGCATTGCTGCCGTTGGCCGAAAATTTAACATAATATTTTTTAACCATACCAGAAAGTTCGGAAACAAATTGCATTCGCCGCTCGACAATTGCCGCACCTACCTGAGCCATCTTCTCATCCCAAACATCCAGTTCTTCCTCTAACGCTTTTTGTTGTTTTATCATCAACAGTAATTGATTCCGCTGAGAGCGAATCCGTCGAAAATCCGCCAAGTTTTTAGCATATTCCCTATCGTGGCGACCAATCGCCAAATCAAGAAACCGGCGTCGATAGGTAGAACTCAAACGCAGAAGATCAATATCCTCTGGGGAAAAAATCACTGCAGGAAAAGCTTTAATTAAGTCGCCTGAACTAGCCGGCACGCCATTAATTTTTATGACCCGGCCCTCTTCGTTCCAATACAACTGGATGTACTTCTCTCGCCCTCCGTCTGTTATCCCCTCCACAAATACCATTGCTGCCTTTTCCCCTAATTTGATCAGATAGGCGCTCTGGCTTGTCCGGAAAGAGCTGCCTGATGCCACAGAATAAAAGGCTTCCAATATATTGGTCTTGCCCTGGGCATTGGCCCCAATCAATATATTAGTTATACCCAGATTCCCCAAATCAAGCTCGGTAATGTTTCTGAAGTTATTGAGCCTTAAGCTATTTACTCGCATAAATGTAATAAATAATTCTGAATGCCCAACAATAAACTATCGAAGAGTTGGTTTTTCTTCATTCTTCATTATTAACTCTTCATTCAAAGCAGACTATTGCTTTAATGGCATCACAATATAGATCTGCCCATCGGTGTGAGCCGGCTTAAACACCCCAGGGGCAGTTTTGCCAGACATTTCAAAACTACACTTGGGAGTTGTAAAACTATTCAACCCATCCAAGACATATTTGGCGTTAAAACTGATCTCCCCCCCCTCGCCCGTGACCACTCCGCTTAATTTAGAAGAGAAGCTACCCAGCTGAGAAGAACCAGAGGTCACTTCCACAACTCCTTCGGGTTTAATTTCTAGTTTCACACTATTAGAGCTCTCTGCAGAAAAGATATTTGCAGTTTTAAGAGTATCTCTTAGCGCCTGAACATCTAACTCTACTTTGGTCGCGCTATGGGATGGAATAATTTGTTTGTAGTTGGGATATTCTCCTTCTATCACTCTGGAAACCAATGTAGCATTCTCAAATACAAACATAACTTGGTTGTCTCCCACGCGTAGTTCAAATTCTTGCATCCCATCTAACATTCTCTTTACTTCCTGAAGAGTTCTAACAGGAATCACCACAGCAAAATCCTCTCCTATTTTTTCCTTAACCACCATTTCGGATAGCCGATAACTATCAGTCGCCACCATAGAAATAGTTCCTTTACTAGAGACTAGATAGACACCCGTTAGAATGGGGCGTGATTCTTCATGGGATGCAGCAAACTCAACTCCTGATAACATATCCCGGAAGAGCTCACTTCTAAACTTTACAATCTTTCCTCCTTCTACTTCGGGAATCACAGGATAGTCGTCGGCTGGAGTACCATTAACACTGGCTTTGGCATCCCCACATGTGATCTGAAGAATATTGTTTTTACTTTCTAAAACTACCGTGTCCCCACTTAAACTGTTAATCAGGTTTATTAAAGTTCTCCCCGGCACAGTAATAACACCCTCTTGATCAACTTTTCCTCCCAAAGAAAATTTGACCCCAATTTCCAAGTCTGTTGCTACCAGCTCTACACCCTTTTTTGACGCTTTAATCAGCACATTATTTAAAATAGGAAGAGTACTACGGTTGTTAACAATCCTTTCCACTTTTAAAAGGGCAGATTTAAACTTTTCCAAAACCAAAGCCACATTAATATCCGCGCTTTTCTTTTCCTTCTCTAAAATATCTTTTTCCATAATTGTTTTATTTAGAAGTAGTTATAGAAGTGTGATTATTGTGTACTAATTAAATTATAAGCGGTGGCGGTATATTTAGGGAAATGTGGAACTGGGATAAAAAGTGGATTGTGTGTGGATAATATGTGGATAAAAGGCTTAACTTCAGATTATCCCCCTATTTGTCCACAGCGTAAAGCTTGTTTTTTATTTGGGTGACTTGATCAACTAAATACTCATTTTCCAAAAGAAGCTTCTTAATCTTTTTATAATCGTGAATAATAGTGGTGTGATCTCTGCCGCCCAGCTCATCTCCTATTTGCTTATAGGGTAGATCCAGCTCTTCCCGCAAAAGATAGATTAAAACTTGGCGGGGAATAACTATTTCTCTAGTTCTCTTCCGACCGTAGAGTTCCTCCTTTTTTAGGTCAAAAAAACTGGCTACAGCACGAATTATTTCTGATGGCTTGACTATCCGACGCCCCGGTCCCGTGATAATGCCAGCCAGCAGATCTTTGGCATCCTCCGTGGTTAAGAGAGACTTGTTGAGTTCTGCAAAGGCCAGCACCCGAGTCAGCGCACCTTCTAGCTCCCGAACATTATCTTTTACCACTCTTGCTATATAAACCAGTATGTCTTCGGGAATCTTCTTTTGGGATGCCTCTAATTTAGAATGTAGTATAGCCAGACGAGTTTCATAGGAGGGAATAGAAATATCGGCGGTCATACCACAAATAAATCTCGAAATAAGTCTTTTTTCTAGGGCAGGAATAGCTTTTGGGGGACGATCTGAGGTCAGGACTATTTGTTTCCCTGCTCCATACAGAGCGTTAAAAGTATGGAAAAATTCCTCCTGAGTTTGCTCCTTACCCGATAAAAACTGGACATCATCTATCAATAAGCAATCCACATTCCGATATTTTTCCTTGAATTCTCTCATTGTTTTGTTGCGAATAGCATCTACCATTTCGTTGGTGAATCGTTCAGAAGTAACATAGAGGACCTTAGAGTTGGGATTATTTTTTAGAATTTGGTTGCCGATGGCTTGCATCAAATGTGTTTTTCCCAATCCCACGCCCCCATAGATAAAGAGAGGATTATTGTTTACTCCTGGTTTTTCTGCCACAGCCTCAGCGGCGGCGTAGCATAATTTACTATTCTCCCCCACTATAAACTGTTCGAAAGTAAATTTGGGGTTTAATCCTTCCCGAGGAGCTGTTTGGGAGAAGGCAGGGGCAACTTCCGATTTTAAGATGCTCCTTTCTAAGTTTGGCAAAGGCCTGGAGGAAGGTTTCTCTCCCGCTCCCACCACATACTGAACCATAACCACTTTACCTAGTTGTTTGTTGAGGCGGTTATGAATTTCTTTTTGGTATTTCTTCTGCAACCAGCTCTTGGTGAAATCATTAGGCACCCGAATGGTGACCACTCCTTTTTCAATGTCGATGCTATCTATTGCGGTATTTTTAAACCAAGTTTGAAAATTGGCGGGGCTCATACCCACTTCTATTTCTCCCAGCACTACTTGCCATAAATTATTTTTATCCATCCTATCAGAAGTCCTTATCGAAAAATTTTTATTACTGATGTATTGACACTATTTAGCCCGACATCGATTAAACCTTTCCAAGTTCACTAGTTGACCAAATTTACAGCAGAACTTATTCCCCTAGGTTTTCCTTGTACACTTTAATCTAACAAAGTTATCCCCATTTGTATAATGACCTTAGTTAGCCGATTTGGGGAGCTTTTTTAATTGACCACTAACCAGCTATATGCCTATACTTGGTTGGGAGTTGAGGAATTTTGGTTTTCTAATTTTTGAATATGAAGAGGACATACCAGCCCAATAAGAGAAAAAAACAAAAAACCCATGGTTTTCGAGCTAGAATGGCGGCGAGCTCCGGGCGAAATGTTTTGAAAAGACGGCGCGCAAAGGGCAGGGGGAGGTTGAGTCACTAGGATTTTAAGACGATGAGCAAATTAACAAAGGGCGCCCCAGAAAGGATAATACGCCAGGGCCGATCTATTCATGGGCGCGGTTTTGTGATCTATTTTTTGGAGGCTCCTTACAAGGTAGAACCCCGCATCGTGATCAGCAATAAAGTGGACAAGCGGGCGGTTGTACGGAATAAGCTGCGTCGGCAGATTAAAAATATTTTAAGGGATATCAATTTCTCTAATCTCGGGCTGGTTGTTATTGTGAAGAAGGAGATATTAAAGCTTAATTTTCAGCGTCTTAGGCAAAATTTTTTGAAGGCTTTTAAAAAAATATGAAAACACTTTTTATCTGGCTTATAGAGCTGTACCAAAAAACTTTGTCCCCTGACCACGGGTGGCTTAGTCGATTTTATCCTCATGGAGTGTGTCGTTACTATCCCAGCTGTAGTGAATATACCAAAGAGTCAATTAAAGAATGGGGAGTAGCTAAAGGTATTTTTGTGGGTGTTGCCCGAATATGCCGATGCCATCCTTGGGCAGCTAGCGGCTTAGATCCAGTAATAAGAAAGGATAAATAATGGACAGATTGGTGATTACTGATGCAATGTGGACGGGATGGATGGGCAAACTTTTGTATGTTCCATTATTAAATGTGTTGGTTTTGTTGTATGTCTATATTCCCGGTAGCGATCTGGGTATAGCGATTGTTGTATTGACCATTTTAATCCGCCTTGTGCTTTATCCCTCTTACAAGACCAGTATTAAATCCCAGCGGGATATTCAAAAGATTCAACCTTACATTGAAAAGATTAAAGAACAATACAAGGACGACAAAAAAAAGCAGTCCGAGGAGGTGATGAGGGTTTATAAAGAACACAATGTAAATCTATTTGCAAGTTGCCTGCCTCTCATTATTCAGTTGCCTATTATTTTTGCCCTCTATCGCGTATTCTTTGCGGGTCTTACCACAGAAAGCCTGGCGCATTTGTATAGCTGGTTTCCCAACGCCCCCATTGAATTACACACCACCTTCTTAGCGTTTACCAATTGGCAGCCAGCGATGATTGATTTAACAGAGCGAAGTATCTTTTTGGCTATTTTTGCCGGTTTGTCTCAATTTTTTCAAAGCTGGATAACCAACCGTTATCAAAAAAAGGCCAGGGCGGCAAACTCTGATAATTCAGTTTTTTCCAAAATGATGGGAGGCCCTATGATGCTATACATATTTCCAGTTATCACACTAGTGATTGCTTGGACATTACCTGCAGCTTTAGGGCTTTATTGGGCGACCACTACCCTGACCATGGCTGTTCAACAGATAATTATTTATCATAGTCTTGCCAAACAAGAGCAAAAAGTTATAGAGGCAACACAAAGAGCTGAAGATGAACCAGAAAATCAAAACTAGCATTGAAAAGCATCTGAAAGAAATATTTAGTTTTTTTGATCTTGCCCCCAGAATTGTTACTGCTCTGGATGATAAAACCATTGTGGTGGATGTGACGACCGAGCGAGATGATTTGTTTATCAGCCACCATGCCGATCCCCTGCTTGCCCTGCAGCATCTATTGCGGTTAATTTTAAGGCGTAATTTCCCTGACGATGCAATTAATTTATCTCTGAATATCGGAGGATTTCATCAACAGCAACGTAGTCGCTTGGCTAGTATTGCCCACAATGCTGCTAACCAAGTAAGAGAAACTGGCACTGCTGTGTATATGAAACCTATGTCTTCTTTTGAGCGTCGGTTGATTCATCTTTCTCTCGTAGAGGAAGAAGGCGTTAAAAGCGAAAGTACCGGTATAGGGGCTGGTCGACGGGTAGTAGTAAAACCAGACAAATCATAAAGCTCTGTTTTTCCTGGCAGTTTTAGTCGTGCAACTGACATTTAATGGGGGGTTGGAGATAATTTGGGATTAAGGATTTCAAAAGGATGCGTACTTGGAATGAATACTATGATAAATTCACCATTGAAGATTTGCTTGGCAATCTATATGGTCAAAAAGAATTTGTCAATGAATTAGCTGGTCTTTCCTCCACATCAAAAGTTTTGGAGGTAGGCACCGGTAGCGGTACTTTTTCTATTTTTTTATCCTGGCTAGGTTTTTCTGTAACGAGTATAGACCTAGATCCCAAAGTAATTGAACAAGCCAGAGTTAATGCCCAAAAGTTTAATGCTCAAATTAATTTTCAGATTGGGGATACATTTAAACTCCCCTTCCCGGATAATTCTTTTGATGTAGTGTTTCATCAAGGCCTGCTGGAACATTTTAGTGATGCAGATATTGGGCGAATTTTGGATGAGCAGCTGAGGGTGGCCAAACGGGTTATATTTTCGGTACCCAATAGTTTGTATCCCCGACGGGACTTTGGCAATGAGCGGCTAATGGATAAGTCGGCTTGGGAAAACATTTTAGACAAATATAAAATTATCAAAAGCCAAAATTATTCTCCCAAACGATTTCCCAAGCCATTTATTTTCCGGGGAAATATTCAATATATGGCAGTAATTGAGAAAAAGTAGTTTCAACCTTCTAAAATTCTTGGAAGTTTTTCTGAGCCGGTTATATTTAACGAAAATAAAGTATTATTTTCTAGGTTTTCCCCCATGAGCGCTACCAAAAAAGTCGCCTACAATACAATAGTCCAAATTATAGGCAGGGGTATTATTACAGTTATATCGCTGGCAATCTTATGGTATTTGGCCCGCTACTTGGGCGTAGAGGGGTACGGTCAGTACGCGCTTATTTTTGCGTATTTATCTTTGTTTGGAGTATTGGTCGATTTTGGGTTGTTTTTAATGCAGGTTAGAGCAGTTACCAAGCAGCCTGAAAGAGAGAGCTATATTCTGGGTAACGTCTTGGGTCTTAAGCTGGCCTTGAGCGTAGTAGTTTTTGCGGCGGCTGTTGGATTTTCCTACATTCTCTATGACGATCCTCTGCTAACGACGGGGGTTCTGATTGGAACCATATCCCAAGCCGCACTTACTTTAGCGCTAGTACCAACGAGCTTGTTCCAAGCCCGACTCCAAATGCAAAAAGTTACAGTTGTTAACATAGCCACCAGAATTTTATATTTTGGCTTGATAATTTGGGGCATTGGGGCAGATATTGGCCTGCTGGGAATCATAGGTGTTGTAGCTCTATCCAATCTTCTGAATTTTGTTGTCCAGTGGATATGGGCGTCGAGCTTGTCTCCTTTAATTCCATTATTTGATCTTAAATACTGGGTTTCCTTTGTACGAGAGGCCTTGCCGGTGGGGGTCGTGATTATCTTGGGAGTTATTTATTTTCGGATAGATATGATAATGCTGGGGGCTATGCAAAGCGATTATGCGATCGGCATTTATAGCGCGCCTTATAAAGTGGTGGAAGTGATTTTGACAATTCCCACTATTTTTATGAGCTCAGTGTTTCCTGTGATTACCCAAGCGCTGGCTGAGGGCACGGACAGGGCCCGAAGGATATATAGAAAAGCTTTTGATTTTATGGGTCTGGCGGTTCTGCCTCTGGCATTTGGGGCGCTGATGATAGGTACGCCTTTAATGGTGCTGGTAGCTGGCGCCGATTTTGCGCCATCAGGTTCTGTTTTAAAACTTTTGATTTGGGCGGTTGTTTTCTCATTTTTAATCGCTACCTTTAACTACAGTATTATTGCCGCGGACAAACAGAGGGCATTGATGTGGCCATACTTCGCGGCTACTATATTCAACGTAGTTGCCAATTTTATTGTCATTCCCCTTTATTCTTATATCGGTGCTGCCGTTACTACTATTGCTACTGAATTAATTGTCTTAATCTGGGTGGGAATCATTGCCTACAAAACATTACGATTAGTACCTTCGTTCACAGTCTTGGGGAAATCCTTACTGGCTGCCGTTGTAATGGCGGGAGTGATTCAACTTATGGGTACAGACAGTGTTTTTGTAAATTTGGGTGTGGGGATAATAACTTACGGAGCAATGATTTTACTTTTGCGGACTGTAGACAAAAATATTTTTAAAGAGATTTTTGGCAAAGTATGAAAATAGCCGTGGACTTCCGCGAGGCAGTTAAGCCGAGCCGTGCTGGCAAGGGAGAATATGTTTATGAATTAATTAAGGCCTGGCTGCAGGTTATTGATAAGGATGTTGAGTTGATATTATTGACTGGTGCCGGACAGAAAATTAACTTGCCTAAAGGCCGTTGGCGGCAAAAATCTTTTAGCCGGGGTTGGTTGTGGCACAAACTGGTCTGGCTGTGGTTGGAATTTGCACGGCCGGTAGATTTTTATTTTGCTACTACCAGTTTTATTGTGCCCGCATTTTTGCGAAGTACCCCCGTAATAACCACCATCTTTGATTTTACGGTTTGGCGGCACCTCTACAGCAAAACCAAAGTCAATTTATTAGAAAAAATATTAGCGGGTCCGGCTATGAGATTTTCGAGACACCTAATCGCCATATCAGAATTTACAAAGCAAGAAGCTGTCAAACTATTCAAAATCGCGCCCTCCAAAATTGATGTTATTTATCTGGGGGCGGGCAGTCAGTATAGGCCTTTTAAACTCTCTGAGGAACAAAAGCGCTCCCTGCATAGAAAATATAATTTGCCTTCTAGATTTATTCTCTATCTTGGAACGCTGGAACCGCGAAAAAATATTTTAAATATTATCCGGGCATTTCAACAAGTTAAACCAGAAATTAAGAATACTAAATTAGTTCTGGCTGGCAGTTGGGGTTGGCAGGCCAATGAGATTAAACAGGCAATTAAAACCCACGAGGTTATTCACATCGGATATGTGGAATATTCTGACAAGCCAGCAATATATAATCTGGCCTCGGTCTTCGTGTTTCCCTCTTATTACGAGGGTTTTGGTCTCCCCCCCTTGGAAGCTATGGCCTGCGGTATTCCCACAATCGTCAGCGATGCAGCTTCCCTTCCAGAAATAGTGGAGGACGCAGCCATTGTAGTTGCTCCCAACGATGCTGAAGGGATGGCCAGACAAATAAAAGAAATTTTGAGTAATACAATTTTTAGCCGTCGACTTCATGCCAAGGGCATAGAACGAGCCAAACAATTTAATTGGAAAGATACAGCCCAACAAACACAGGCAGTATTTAAAAAGCAATCTTGGTAGAATAGGTTCATGGATAAGCTTTTGTTTTGGATAATTTTTACCGGGATTATAGTCGGCCAGCTTGTGCAGATCTCTTTTGGGGGAAGAGACGCTCCGGTTTTAGATTTAGCGGTGGTAATTGCAGTTGTAATCGGGGGTTACCATCTTCTGAATTCCGGCAAGTATCGAGGCATGCTCAAGTTACCAGTATTTCGGGCCTTTTGGGTACTTGTTGGTGTATTTTTGATTTCTCTAGCGGCTAATTTAACTAATTTTTCAATTAGTGAGCTGGCTTTATCGTTTCTATTTTGGCTTCGGTTTGTAGCATATGGCTCATTGATATTTATTTTTTATCGTATTGTTGATAAAAATAGTCTGAACAAATTCAGACAGTGGTTAATCTGGTTATTTGTCGTAATTGCCGTACTGGGATTTGTACAACTGGGAATTTTCCCCAGTTTAGAGATTGGAGAATATTTGGGTTGGGATCCACATCGGGGCCGGTTGTTCTCTACCTTTTTAGACCCCAATTTTGTTGGTGTATTTCTAAGTCTGGGATTAGGTTGGGTGCTTATTTTTTCCCCCCGAACCAAGAAGGGGGGGACATATCTGGGATATCTGTTGGCTGTTGTTCTGGTTGGTTCCGCAATTTTATTTACCTTTTCCAGAAGTGCTTTTTTGGCGGCAATAATCATCGTTGCAATTATTACTTTACTTCGAAGACAACAATTCTTTTGGATATTTCTTGGTATTTTGATAGTTGCTTTAGCTGTTTCTCCCCGAGTTCAAGAACGTGTGGCAGGGGTCTTTGCATTGGATGACACAGCCATCCATCGAATTGTATCTTGGCAAGAGGGACTCAAAACA
The DNA here is from genome assembly GCA_003647645.1 of candidate division Kazan bacterium. Taxonomy (GTDB): domain Bacteria; phylum Patescibacteriota; class Kazan-3B-28; order Kazan-3B-28; family Kazan-3B-28; genus B79-G16. Next base: position 24,589 of record QMNG01000002.1, read on the forward strand.
GTGGCAGAGCACCCCTGGCTTGGCGTTGGTTACAATACGTTGCCGTTCCGCGAGGATACCCCTGCCCAGGGTCGGTCTGACAGTGGCTTTGACAGTAGCTTGTTAACGGTTGCGGCCACGACTGGTCTTTTGGGTCTTTTATCTTTTTTGTGGTTCGTAATTACAGCGTTGAAAACAACCTGGAGAGGAATATCTAAGCCCCAGTTAACTTTTAACTTCTGGTTTATAACAGCTACTGGGGGATTGTTGGTTGGCTCTCTGTTTCTTAACGCTTGGTTTTATCCCCCAATTTTGGCCTTATGGTTTATAATGCTCGGTTTAAGCTTAAAAGAGAATGATTAGCGGATTAATAGTATTAGTGATTCTTGCCTTTGTGGCTTTGGCGTGGTGGAGACCGCCGATTGGTCTATGGTTGATTTTTTTGCTGTTACCAACATATTTAGTTCGGTTTGATGTCGTATCTGTCCCCACTACTCTGCTGGAGGTTTTGATATATCTGTTGGCAGTAATCTTTATTATTAAAAATCGTAGAAAATTTTTGGGTTTAATTGGGAGAGCACTCCAACCTATTTGGCTGCCGCTAGTTTTTTTGTTTCTCGGTTTGACTATAGGTGTGATTGTAACCCCTGATTTGCGTTTGGCGCTTGGGATTTTGAAAGGTTGGTTTATTGATCCGGTTATTCTATACATTTTGGTAGTCAATTTAATTGATTGGCACAAAATCCGACATTTTATCTTTGCCCTGGTGCTCTCGATTCTGCCTATTGGAGCAATGGCATTGTGGCAGGTAGCAACCAATAATTTTATTACAGTTGACGGTCGGGCAAGCGCCTGGTTTGTGTCAGGCAATTATCTGTCAATGTATTTAGTACCGGTTATGTTGCTGGGTTTAATTTTGGTGGCGGACAAGTACAGGCCCTACAAGTGGGCAACCGGTGCAATTTTGGTTGTTAGTTTGGTCGCTCTCTTTTTTTCCTATTCATATGGCGGCTGGCTGGCACTGACTGCGGGCTTGATTGTGTTAGGCATTTTGCGCTCGATCAAAAGCTGGAAGTTATGGATAGGGGGGGCAATAGTTTTGGCGGTTGCTGTCTTCACTCAATTTGGAAACGAGAAGTTTATGCGGATACTAGATCTGGGCGAAAAATCATCCTTTAGCGTACGTCTTCAGGTTTGGCAGACCAGTCTTTTAATGGTTAAAGAGAACTGGCTGACCGGTATCGGTCTAGGCCAGTTCCGTGATCGATATTTGGACTTTGCCAGCCGTCTTTTTTCTCCTCCGTTGGAATTGGCTATTCTTCATGCCCATAACCTCTATCTCCAGTTTTGGATAAACACCGGGTTGATAGGGTTAGTTGGATTAGTGTGGTTGATAATTAAATTTTTTGCTTGGTTAAAAAGCAATATCAGTCTTCAAAGTGCAATCCTGGCTTCTGCTATGGTGTCAATTTTAGCCCACGGTCTGTTAGATACCACCTATTGGAAAAATGATTTGTCTGCCCTTTTTTGGATAATCATTGCTTTGGCCTTTTTGCAACACCAAGAATTATCCGGTAATTTAGACAATTTTTTCAAAAGTAAATTCTGCAAGGTTTCGTCTGAAGAAAAATAACTATCATGATTTATAAAAAGCAATATTCATACAACTAATATAGAAGTGGAAGCTTTGAGTTTTCTCTTTCGAGCAAATGAATAAAAGTTCGTATCGCATAGGAATTGATGCCAGGCTTTTTGGGACCAGGCAGGCAGCGGGGATTGGCATTTGGGTCGAAGAATTAATTGGCCATCTTCTTAAGCTGGATAAAGTGAATCAGTATATTGCCATTATGTTGCCCGAGACAGCTGAGTTTTTTCCGTTCTATGCCAATAATCTCAAAAAACAAATTGTTCGATTTCCCCACTATACGTATAGTGAACAGTTTTTATATCCCCGAATCCTAAAAAAAATGAAGTTGGATTTAATTCACTATACCAACTTTAATACCCCTATATTTTTTAAAGGTACAAAAAGTATTGTGAGCATTTATGATCTGACTTTGTGGTTTTACCCCGGTCGGAAACAACGCAGTTGGTTTAGACGTATGATCTACCGTTATGTTATGAAAAAGTCATGTGAAAATGCCTCGCGAATTATTGCTATTTCTAACAAGACCAAACAAGATATTATTAAATTCATCAATATAGACCCCAGCAAAATAGATGTGGTCTATGCAGCTGCCCCCAAGCGCCGTAAAGTAGCAATTGATGCCCGCAGGGCCGATCAAATATTTTCTAAGCATAATATCTCCCGTCCTTTCTTTTTGTATGTGGGGCAGTGGCGTCAGCACAAGAATCTGGTTCGGTTAATTCGGGCCTTCGCATTATTAAAGCGCCAATATAATCTTGATTACCAGCTTGTATTAGTGGGGCAAGTAGACGAGTATGCTTCGGAAATCCCTCGGGTCATCAAACAACTTGGACTCCAAGACAGCGTTATTACCACCGGCTATATTTCAGACAATAATCTTTCGATATTTTATGATAGAGCGGAAATTTTCGTGTTTCCTTCTCTGTATGAGGGATTTGGTATCCCTCCCTTAGAAGCCATGTCAGCTGGAACCCCTGTAATCTCTTCTAATGCTTCTGTGATGCCGGAAGTGTTAGGCGATGCAGCTGTGTACTTTGATCCGACTAATATTAAAGATATGGCCGATACGATGTATAAAGTTGCATCTAGTTTTACTATTAAAAAACAACTTAAAGACAAGGGTTTTAAACAAATAAAAAAATATTCCTATACTAAAATGGCTAGAGAAATTCTGGCTATTTATAAGAAAGTTTTAGCAGAGCCGTCTAATACTTAGTACAATAAAAACTGTGAAACTCTAGTATAATAGCTTGTTATATAAAAATATTACTTAACAGCTGAACCTATGGATTTAATCACTTCAAGCCTACTGTTTGCCACCATTGCCGGTGTTGTAGCTATTATATTTGCATTTGTTCTAGTCGTTTGGGTATTGTCCCGGCCAACAGGTAATGACAAAACAAGGGAAATCGCCCAGGCCATTCAAGAAGGAGCAGCCGCCTACATGAAACGGCAGTATTCGACCATTGCTGTTGTGGCAGTTGTTTTGGCTGTTGTTTTATATTTTTTGATGGGGCCAATAACAGCCGTTGGATTTTTGGTAGGTGCTATTTTATCCGGTTTAGCTGGTTTTATTGGTATGTATGTTTCTGTCCGGGCTAATGTCAGGACTGCGGTTGCAGCTGAGAGAGGGCTTGCCCCGGCCTTTGATTTAGCATTCAAAGGCGGGACGATTACGGGTTTGTTCGTGGTTGGGTTGGGGTTGCTGGGTGTAGTTGTCTTTTATTGGCTGACTCGTGATGTTACCGCTCTAATTGGCTTAGGATTTGGAGGAAGCTTGATCTCTATTTTTGCGCGTTTAGGCGGAGGAATATTTACAAAAGGTGCAGATGTAGGTGCTGATCTGGTCGGTAAAATCGAAGCCGGCATTCCTGAGGATGATCCCAGAAACCCTGCTGTTATTGCTGATAACGTGGGCGACAATGTCGGCGATTGTGCGGGTATGGCCGCCGATTTGTTTGAAACCTATGCGGTTACCGCCGTTGCAGTTATGCTGTTGGCTACCCTGCTGTTTGCCGGCAGCCAGGAGCTGATAGTTTATCCTCTGGTTATTGGAGGCATCTCAATTATTTCAACTATCGTTGCTACATTTTTTGTGCGTTTGGGTAAAAGTAAAAACATTATGGGGGCTTTGTATAAAGGTCTGATAGCCAGTGGTATTCTTTCGGCGGCTGGATTCTATTTTGTAACTAAATATCTTTTGGCCGATATTGCTGGACTGAACTATCTTAATGTCTTTTATGCCACCTTAGTGGGACTGGGTGTTACAGCTCTGCTTATTGTTATTACGGAGTACTATACCTCTACGCGATACAATCCAGTTCAGTCCATTGCTCAAGCTTCAGAAACGGGACACGGTACAAATGTTATCTCGGGGTTGGCAGTGGGAATGAAGTCTACTGCACTGCCGGTTTTGGTAATAGTGGCGGCTATTTGGGGTTCGTTCGCGCTGGCTGGTTTGTTGGGTGTGGCTATGGCGGCGATGAGTATGCTTTCAATGGTCGGTATCATCGTGGCTCTGGACGCCTATGGTCCGATTACCGATAACGCGGGGGGTATTGCTGAAATGTCGGGGGCCGACGAAAAAGTGCGCCGGATCACTGACCCCCTCGATGCGGTTGGCAACACCACTAAAGCGGTCACCAAGGGTTATGCGATTGGTTCCGCGGCGCTGGCGGCTATCGTTTTGTTTACAGCTTTTGCCGAGGACTTAGCCAGAATTACGGGAGAAGCCACGGAATTTTTGTTGGGCGACCCTTTAGTATTAATTGGATTGTTTATTGGTGGTATGCTCCCCTATCTTTTTGCCTCGTTGGCCATGGAAACAGTGAGCAAAGCTGCTTCAGCCATAGTTAAAGAAGTTCGGCATCAATTCAAAACTATTGAAGGTCTAATGGAAGGCCGAGCTAAACCCAATTATGCCAAAGCTGTAGATTTACTAACCAAAACTGCAATTCGCGAAATGGTTGTGCCTGCCTTACTACCGGTTGTGGTTCCAATTTTAGTTGGGTGGTTGTTGGGCCCCAAGGCGCTGGGAGGCTTGCTGGTGGGTGTAATTGTAACCGGTATATTTTTAGCAGTTTCAATGACAACTGGCGGTGCCGCTTGGGATAATGCCAAGAAATATATTGAGGATGGCAAGCTTGGGGGCAAAGGTTCGAAGGCCCACGCTGCCGCTGTAACCGGAGACACAGTTGGCGACCCGTATAAGGACACCGCTGGCCCAGCCATCAATCCTATGATTAAAATCGCTAATATCGTAGCCTTACTTATTATTGGAGTTTTATTCTAAAACTATCTAGTCTCTTATGGGGGCAAACAACTTATTATCGGCGGCCCTGAAAAAGGGCGATCAAGAGGATATCTTGGTATTTGAAAACGGGAGGGAACTTCCCCTAGGCCGGTCGTTACCCTATGAGAATGGCACAGAGATGCTTATTCATATAGTTCCCAAACAGAAACAGGATGTAACAGACGACAAGACCTTGGCAAAACATATTTTGCAGGAAATTCTCGATGGCGGGAGCTAAACTACAAACTATTTATGGGAATTTAATCCGTTTATTTTGGGGACTGGTAATTAGTGTTGGCGTACTGATACTATTGGGGGCAGGGGTATTCTTGGGATTTGATTATATTTATGCTGGGCGGGTGTTACCTGGCGTCCATTTTCTGGATGTGGATTTAGGAGGAATGACACATGGGGAAGTGTTGGAGGCAGTGGATGCGCGCGTGGATACCACTGATGTCTCTCCCCTTCAGCTGGAGTTTGATGGTTTGGTTTGGGAGATGAACCCAAGCAAATTCGGTTTTGAGATTAACATTAACCAATTGGCCAAGCAGGCCTTGGCAGTCGGTCGACGCTCCAACCTTCTCGATAAGATTATTGAGCGAGGTGCTTCTGTACTTGGCTTTGCCCAGCCGATTGTCAGTAAAGTAGATCTTGTAGAAACCTTTAATAAAGATACTTTAGCAAAATATTTAAGGTTGATTTATGACGAAATAGCCCAACCAAGCCAAAATGCAGTGTTTGTTCGCAATGGTGACAGGGTAACAGAGTTCATTGCACCCCAAAACGGCCAAGAGTTAGATATTAAAAAAACAATTTTGTTGATTACCCATAATGTGCTCAATCCTAACCGACGGATCATATTGCCAGTTACAATTACCAAACCCCGGATTACGTTGGCTCAGGCTAATGATTTAGGCATAACTACGCTAATGGCCCGGGGTGTTTCTGACTTTTCGGGTAGCCCCCCAAACCGCCGCCACAACATCGCGGTCGGTGCTGCTCGTTTTGATGGAGTTCTTATTCCCCCCGGGAAAAAATTCTCTTTTCTTAAAACACTAGGCAATGTTAACGCCAGCACCGGTTATCTGCCCGAGCTGGTGATTAAGGGTGATGAAACTATTCCTGAGTACGGCGGAGGTTTGTGCCAGGTGTCAACAACTGCTTTTCGGGCTATTCTCAATAGCGGACTGCCTGTAAATGCTCGGCGCAACCACTCTTATCGAGTGGTTTATTATGAACCTGCGGGAACGGACGCAACCATCTATCAGCCGTATCCGGATTTACAATTTACCAACGACACTGAAGCATATATTATGATGGACACTTATATTAAGGGGAATCAATTGTTTTTCGATTTTTATGGCGCCGAAACTGGCCGGAAAGTGAAGCTCGACGGCCCCTATATCTTTAATGTCACTACCTATCCGGAACCGATATATATAGACACTTCCACTATCCCAGTCGGTGAAATTCAGCAAGTTGATTCGGCCCACCGAGGGGCCGATGCGGTTCTGTATCGTAAGATTTATGATAAAGATGGTAAACTGATATCTAAAGATACTTTTAATAGCCACTATATTCCTTGGCCGGCCAAGTATTTAAGAGGCGTGGAAGAAGCGCCACCGGTAGAAGCAGATTTGGAGAATGTCTTGCCGGATGAGGCTGCTTCAGAAGAAGCTAAGGTTGATCCCATAAATACAGGGAATGAATAATGAATGATGAATTATGAATCAGGGGAAAACAGAGAAAAACTAAAAGAAAACCAAGAGAAAACCAATAAAAAATAATAATACTTTCTGATCCTATCGAAGGACTCCCCCCGTCATTCCCGCGCAGGCGGGAATCCAGAAAAGAAAAAACAAAAAATTATTTTTTTCATCCCCTACTCTCTATACTCCATACTCTATACCCTACTCATGAAATATCTAATCTTTGGTGAAGATACATATCGTTCCGGCAAGCAGATATCTGTTATGAAACAGAAATTTATTGATGGGTACGGGCGGGACAACTTAGTAGTAAAAAAGGGCGCCGAACTTGATGGCGTTAATTTGGAGAATATTTTATTTGCCCAAACTCTGCTGGGGGGGGATCGACTGGTAGTTTTTGAGGATGTGTTAGCCCAAGCTAGTGACGAAGTCAGGCAGGAGCTGACAAAAATTATTCAGGGTGAATTACCAAATGATTTAACGGTTGTTTTTTATGAAGCAGGAAAAGTTGACCGTCGACTTCTGCTGTTTAAAGTGCTGAACAAGTCAGCAAAGGTCGAGGAGTTTAGACCCTTGGCCAAAAGGGAGCTTGTAGGCGAAGCAAAAAACATGATGGTAGAAAAGCGTGTTATGTTATCCGATTGGCAGATGTCCGGTTTGCTGGAACGAACCAGTGATCTGTGGCAACTGCACAATGAGCTGGACAAGCTGTCCGCTTTTGGTTTGGGCAAACCGATTACTAATGAGCAATTTCAGCAGCTAGTTGGCTCTAGCGCTGATGCTAATACCTTTGCCCTTTTGGATGCAATTTCTGTTGCTGACATGCCAACAGCCAACAGAATACTAAACCAAGCGTTAAGACAGGGAGAAAACGAGATTCGGATGCTGGGTTCTATTGCTTATCAGCTGCGCAATTTGATCCGCATCAAAGATATGAGTGAATCTGGGGTGAAACCCAACATCATAAGCCAGCGGGCGGGGATACACCCCTTCGTGGTTCAAAAAACCCTCTCACAGATTAGACATTTAAGCAGAAGGAAAATTATTAGTGCGTACCAAAAGCTGGTTAAGACCGATTGGCAAATTAAAACAGGCGTCTATAAGGCATCTGACGCTCTCGATCTATTGGTAGCTGAGCTGACCAACCGCTAAAGATAAGCACTAAAGGATATTATTTCTTGCCAATTCTGGACTTCAATCGGGCGGCTTTATTGGGGTGAATCACCCGCTTTTGGGCAGCTTTGTCCAAAGCTCTGTAGGCAGCTTTTACGTTTTCCTCACTCTTTTCAATTCGAGCCTTTTTCACGGCGGATTTATAGGCGGTTCTGTATGCCAAATTAGCTTTATGCTTTTTGGCAGAACTTCTGACCCGCTTTTTGGCTGATTTAATAATCGGCATGAGTATAGGGTAATTGTTTTGCCACATTATGTAAAGTGGCTTCTTTTTCTCTGCCATTCTGTTTAAAGGAAAAATGTTTGTCGGCATAAAAGGAGAAGAATACCCATAAATCCGATGAGATATTTTTGTCCTACTAAAAGGATCTTTAAATGAATTCAGAATGACGGCACAGGCGAAGATTGACATCACTTAGTTTTTTAGGTAAGTTTGACTATTCTTATGGAACAGACCCCCAAACAACAAATAGTTGAGCTTATCAAGAAGGCGCAGAATATCTTGATTGCACCCAGCCAGCCGGACGGTGATTCCCTCGGCTCATCTCTGGCTTTGCTTTTGGTGCTGAAAAAAATGGGCAAAAAGGTGTCATTGCGGATTGATGGCTCGGTTAAGCCCAGTTACCAATTTTTGCCGGGAGTTAAGAATATAAATAGTGAAGATGCCAGTGGGGCAAGAGATTTTATTATTACCCTGTCTAGCAGTACAGCCGAAGCGGAAAAGCTTTCTTATACTATGGAGGATGGCAAACTAAACATCATTATCACGCCCAAAAAAGGCAGTTACAGGCCAGAAGATGCCAGCTTCAAACAAGGTCAGCCCAAATATGATATCATCATTGTTCTTGACGCAGCTGTTCTGACTCAACTTGGAGAAACCTACAGTCAGTCCCCCGCTCTGTTTAAAGAAGTGCCGGTGATCAATATTGACCACCATGCCAGCAATTCATTTTTTGGCACGGTTAATTTGGTCGATATGACTTCTAGCTCAACTGCCGAAATTTTAATCGGCTTAATTGAGGCGTTGGGCAGTGATTTAATTAACGAAGATGTGGCTACCTGTCTGTTGACTGGAATCATTGCTGATACCGGATCCTTCCAAAATGCTAATACTAGTCCCAAGTCATTGACAGTAGCCGCTCAGATGGTGGGGTTTGGAGCCCGCCATCAGGAGATTATTAAAAATTTGTTTAAGACCAAAACTCTACCTACTCTCAAGTTGTGGGGGCAGGTATTGTCTGGTGTTCAGGTGGACGCGGAGAAAAAATTTGCCTGGGGCGTAGCCAGTTTACAGGACTTGAAAGCTTCGGGTGCCACTAAAGAAGATTTTGCCGGTTTAATTGATAGTTTAATGACCAGTATCCCAGGCGTGGAAGTAGTTTTGCTTCTCACCGAAAGAGAGCCAAATATAATTTATGGCAGCATCAGAACAACCAAAGGAGTTGACGCGGTAGAGATTGCTAATTTGTTCGGCGGTGGTGGACATCCGGGAGCGGCAGCTTTCCAAATGTTGGATATGACCATTGATCAGGCTCTCCCCATAGTCATAGAGAAAATAAGTGCATATCAATCCGATAGATTGGCTCTAAAATCAGCTCCACAGGAAGAAAAAATTACTTCCACAGCATAAAAATCCCCAATTTCCCCCATTGATTTATGATAGATATTATGCTAACATCTAGAGGTGTTAAAATTTTATGAGTATTAAAACTACAAAGAAAAAGAAAATCATTAGCGAACATCAGTCCCATGAAAAGGATACTGGTTCTACAGAAGTGCAAATAGCGCTTTTAACCGCTAAGATTAACGAGTTGACAAAACATCTCAAGACCCACAGCAAAGATTTGCATTCCAGAAGGGGGTTGTTTAAGATGGTTGGCAACAGGCGTCGTCTGTTGGCGCATTTAGAACAAACTAATTTGAAACTATATAATAGTTTGGTTAAAAAATTAAAAATTAGGAAATAGAAAACTTTATTTGAGACAAGAGAGTGAAGTCAGAAGTAAGCGCATATGCGACCACCGACTATATTCCAAGCTTTGTTCTAAGATCCTCCATTTGCTTTTGCTCCTGGCTTTACTATCGCTCTCCTTCAATCTCATTGGTTGTTTCTCTGTTTCCTGATAGGAAAGGAGCAAGGTCATGGAAAAATTTGTAACTACGCTTGGAGATACCAAGCTTGAAGTGGAAACCGGTAAGCTGGCTGTACTGGCGTCTGGTTCTGTAACCTTGCGCATGGGCGATACGGTTATTTTAGCAACCGCTGTTATGTCTCCTAAGCCGCGGGAAGACGTTGACTTTTTCCCCCTGCTCATAGATTTTGAAGAGAGGATGTATGCTGCCGGTAAGATATCGGGCAGTCGGTTTATCAAAAGAGAGGGCCGTCCCTCTGAAGAAGCTATTTTGTCTGCCCGCCTGATTGACCGGCCAATCCGTCCTCTTTTTCCCAAGGGATTTTACAACGATGTTCAGATAGTTCTGACAATATTGTCTGTGGACATGGTCAATGATCCCGATGTGCTGGCAATTACTGCCGCGTCTGCCGCTCTTATGCAGGTCGGCTCCCCTTTTCAGGGACCGGTCGCCGGAGTGCGAGTTGGGTATGTCGATGGCAAATATATATTGAATCCAACTTATGAACAGCGGGAAAAGAGCAAACTCGACCTAGTCGTCGCCGGAACGCGTGATGCCATCATGATGGTAGAAGCCGGCGCCAACGAAGTTAGCGAAGATATTATTTTGGAAGGAATCGAATTTGGCCATAAAGGCATGCAGCCGCTCATTACCATGCAGGAGGATATGGCTAAACAGATGGATGTAGCACAAGGTCAGCATGAAATATCCAAAACCCCTAAAGATCTTGAAACTCAGATATTTGATGACATCAAAACTGCCATAAGCGATGCTGTTTATCACCAGGACAAGACTATTCGTAGCGCTAAAATGGAGGAACTTCAAGCCCGGGCGATCGAAAAATTTGCTACAGAAGAGACGCCCGAAGCTGTGGTGGCCGGCATAGTAAATAAGATTATTGGCGAAGAGGTCCGCCGCAATATTTTGGAGCATGATAGGCGGCCAGACGGCAGAAAGCCCGATGAAATTCGTCCGTTAAAGATGGAGGTGAAGCTCTTACCCCGAACCCACGGTTCAGCTATATTTACCCGGGGCGAAACCCAGGCTTTATCTACAGTTACCCTGGGCTCTTTAGACGATGAACAAATACTAGACACGATGGAGCAGGATACTACCAAGCGATATATGCATCACTATAATTTTCCTCCCTTTGCTACCAATGAAGTCAGGCCGATGCGTTCGACAAACCGGCGTGAAATTGGTCACGGAGCTTTGGCCGAGAGGGCCTTGCTTCCAGTCATTCCAAGCAGATTAGATTTTCCCTACACCATCCGAGTAGTATCAGAAATTTTATCCAGCAACGGCAGCAGTTCAATGGCATCTGTCTGCGGCAGTACTCTTTCTTTGATGGACGCTGGTGTACCGATCAAAAAACCAATTGCCGGTATTGCTATGGGATTAATTACTGATGGCAATAAATATAAAATCCTTACCGACATTGCCGGCATTGAAGATTTTAATGGTGATATGGATTTCAAAGTGGCAGGCAGTCGTGATGGAATTACTGCGTTGCAAATGGATATCAAGGTGGCTGGTATCACTCCCCAAATTATGAAAGACGCTTTGGCCAAGGCCAAAACTGCCAGGTATATACTGCTCGATGAAATGGCAAAGGTGATTGCTGAACCCAGAAAGGAACTTTCACCTTACGCTCCCCGAGTAATTACCGTTAAAGTTCCCGTCGATAAGATTGGTGATGTTATTGGGCCAGGCGGCAAAATTATTAATGAAATTATTGAAAAAGCCGGCGGCAAAGCAGTGACTAACATCAGCATTGAAGATGATGGAAGTACATTCATTACATCAACTGACGCAAAGTTGGGCGAAGAGGCTGCGCAAACTATTCGCCAGATGGTGCGTGAAATTAGGCCGGGAGAAAGATTCACTGGTAAGGTCGTAAAAATAACCGACTTTGGTGCTTTTGTAGAGCTTACTCCAGGCCATGATGGTTTGGTCCATATTTCAGAACTTTCTAACAAGCGGGTTAACAGAGTGGAAGACGTTGTCAAAGAGGGCGATTATCTCGAGGTTGTAGTTAAAGAAGTAGATAAAATGGGACGTATTAATCTATCTCACAAAGATACACTCAATAAAAAGTAGGGTTATGCAGTGCCCCAATTGTGGACATGAAAATAAACCGGATAATATTTTCTGTGTAAAGTGCGCAACGGTTATTAAAAATAGGCCTCGTCTAGAGAGGGTTAAACATGCATTTATGCCTCCCCAGAACGAGCACGTGGTGGACCCTCGCACGGTCCGATTTAGTAAACCATCTATGCCACGGAGTAAAATTGATTGGAGCTGGGTGTTATTAGGTGTTGCCTTATTTGCTCTGTTGTTATTTTTAATCTACGGATAGAGCATAGAGGATAGAGAGGCATATTGTCTGAGCGAAGTCGAAGATTTACTTTACTGTTGTTCCCGTGCAGATGGGAATCCAGAAAAGGACAAAAAACATTTACTCTAAATTTTAAATTCTAAGCTCTAATTTAATATGGATAGACAAGCTGAATTTGAAAAACTAGTGCAGGATATTAAAGAACATACTTGTTCTCTCAGGGCAGGCTGTATCCAAGCAGTTCCCGGTGATGGTAACATCAATAGTCCGGTTATGTTTATCGGTGAAGGGCCAGGCCGAGTTGAGGATGAGCAAGGCAAACCATTTGTTGGTCCGGCTGGCAAACTTTGGGAAGAAGCCATTGGTAATCTAGGTTGGAAGCGCGAAGATGTTTACATCACAAATGTAATAAAGTGCCGTCCGCCTAATAACCGCGATCCCCTTGCTTCAGAGGTTGAAGAACACAAGCCGTTTTTGGAACGGGAGCTAGAAATTATTAAACCCAAATTAATTGTGCTATTAGGCCGCCATGCAATGCAGTGGTTTTTGCCGGGCGAAAAAATTTCAGCCATTCGAGGTACAGCCAAGCGCCGAGGGGGAAGGATATATTTTGTTGTCTATCACCCAGCTGCCGCATTATATGACCCAAAACTGAAGAGTGTGTTGATGGCAGATTTCAAAAAGATACCTATACTGTTGAAGAAGATAGATAAACTGCCTCCCATTGAAGAAACCAAGAAAGAGATTCAGGCAATATTATTTTAAAGGACTCAAATAGATGAGAAATAAAAAAGGGCAAAAAGCCCAAAAAATATTTCCCCGGCAGTCGTCAGGGTCAGCTTTAAAGATCATTCCTTTAGGCGGAGTCGGCGAAATGGGCAAAAACATGATTGCAGTTGAGTGCGGCGACGATATTGTAGTTATTGAGTGCGGGCTTATGTTCCCTGACGAAACTATGCTGGGAATTGATAAGATTATTCCCGATGTTACCTATTTGGAGCAAAACAAGAAAAAACTTCGCGGTTTTGTAATCACTCACGGACACGAGGATCATACGGGAGCCATACCCTATATCGTTCCTAAGCTGGGCGCACCGGTGTTTGCTCCCAAACTGGCGGCGGCGTTAATAAAAACTAATCTAGAGGAATTTCCCAATGCCAAAGGCGTCAAGATAAATACCTACAAACCAAATGATAAAATTCGTCTGGGCAGATTCACGGTGTCGTTTTTTAGGGTAAATCACAGCATCCCGGATTCATTTGGAATTATTATTGATACGCCAGAGGGACGGATTCTGCACACCGGTGATTTTAAGTTCGACCCAACTCCTCCGGACGGGATTAAAGCCGATTATGATAAGCTAAAAAAAATTGGCAAGGAACGCCCGCTTCTACTAATGAGTGAAAGCACTAATGTTCACCATCCCGGCCGGACGCCGTCTGAGCAGGTGATCATAGATGTTTTTATGGACATTTTTGCTAAAACAAGGGGGCGGTTGATCGTCTCCTCATTTGCCTCCAGAATTGACAGAATGCAGCATGTGGTCGCTGCGGCCGTTAAGTATAAACGCAAAATTGCTATTGCTGGTCGAAGCATGATTAAGTATTTTGATGCTGCCCGCAAGCTTGGCTATATAAAATATCCCAAGGATATTTTGATTCGCCTAAACCAGATCAAGAATTACCCAGATCATCAAATAGTGATTCTCAGCACTGGCAGCCAAGGTCAGGAAGGCTCGGCTCTACAACGGATGGCGTTTGGTGAGCACAAGCAGGTAAAGATCAAAAAGGGTGATACAGTTATTGTTTCCTCCTCCCCCATTCCTGGAAACGAGAATTCAATTAATGCAGTAATTAATAACCTGTGTCGGGTTGGTGCGGATGTCATTTTTGACAAAATTATGCAGGTTCACGTTACGGGGCATGCCTATCGAGACGAGATGAAGATGATGCTGGAAATGGTGAAACCGAAATTCTTTATTCCGGTTCATGGCGATTACCACATGCTGGTGGCTCACAGCAAATTAGCAGCAGAAACCGGAGTTAATCCCAATAATATTTTTGTTATTGAAGACGGCGATGTGGTTGAGTTCAAAAAAAGCAAGGCCCATAAAGCCAAACAACGAGTGCATGTCGGCTCTATATTGGTAGATGGTTTGGGGGTTGGAGATGTTAAAGAGATTGTACTGCGCGACAGGAAAACTATGGGAGCTGAAGGAGTGGTGATGATCGTTGTCATAGTTAACAAAAAAGGTAAATTGATCGGTAATCCTGACATTATCTCGCGGGGATTTGTTTATATGCGGGATAATACTAAAATGATTGGCAAAACCCGTGATTACATCAAGCGAGTATTTGAAAAACACACTAGCAACAAGCTGCCTGACGATTGGACCAATATAAAAACTAAACTCCGAGAAAGTGTTGGTGACTATCTGTTTAAGGAAACTGAGCGTCGGCCGTTAATTCTGCCAATAGTGATCGAGGTTTAGGCAGCCCTTAACCCAGCCCCTCCGGTTTTATTGTCTTCATCATCTTTGAGATGCATTTTTTCTTTTGCTTCATCTGGCGACAGGGAAGGAGTTTTTTTATACCTTCGTATCCACTTTTGTCTCCATTTGATAACTTTATTGCGTACTCTTCCAATAGTTTCTTCATCGCTTAATGTACTTGTCCAAGGTGCTGATTTATCTTTTAGTACTTTTTCAATATATTTATTGCCTTTTTTACTAGGATTCCAGTCTAGTAGTTTTCCTGCAATTTTTATCCAATCTTCTTGGCTATAAGAACTTGGTAACCAACTTAGTACTTCTTCAAGAGCGTTTTTCAAATCTCTCGCAGGACCAATTAATGTTTCCTCTTTATTATTTTCCAAATATTGCGATTCTTTTTCATATAATTTATGAAGTTCTTGCCTAGTATTCTTAATTTTTTCTTGATCTTTTTCGGATACTTCTATTGGTTTGTATTCTTTGTATTGTTTGTTTCGCTCATCTCTCCCCCAATCGCTTCCGCTCCATGCTTCTGTTCCCATTCTCGGCAACATTCGCCTCCACCCCTCGGGGTTATCTATAATCATATGCTTCATGCTGGGCATTTTTTGTTCGCTTTTTGCTATCTGCTGAACATTTTCTAAATGTGTTAGTTCATGTACGGCTGCTTTGCGTCTCAAAAACTTGATGTATGGACTAGTGTCAACGGTTTGCATACGCTTTACGCTATCTCGTTTTTTTGCAATTTCTCCCGTGATGGTATTTCTTTCAGCCGCTGCTGATCTACGAAGACCACTGAGAAACTGTCTTTGTGTTTCGATCTCCTCTTCAAGTTTGCCAACTGCTTTTGTGCCTGGAATTGTTTCATCTGGTTCGTTTTCAGATAATCTTGGCTTTACTTTTCCGGGTTCTCCAAATTTTTGAATTTTAGCTTGTTTAAGACGGTGATAAGCCACAACTGCCCGCTTTAGATCTGTGTTGAAAGCTTTTTTCAATCCCCGGTTGTAGTCTTTTTTAAGCTGTCCTTTAAGAATCTCGGCTTGAGGTCTGTGTTGTCGATTGTAAAGCTCATTTAACTCGTCTTCGATTTCTTGTAGTTCTTTGTAGCCAAGTTCATTTCGAGCTTGTTCATATTCTGCATCAATATCTATTCGTTTAGTTTTTTCAGATCTAAGTATTTCCCCTTTTTTATTTCTCTTGAGTGGTTTGCCATTTCCATCCGCAAGACCAGTCACAATATCATTGATCTCCTCTTCCTTTTCAGTTAGCCAATCTCCGGGTTTGACAATCGGCTTTTCTCTCTCTCCCCCTTTATTTGCAGCAGATTTAAATTCAGTTCCAACATCGCCAATAACTAAAATGCTTGTCTCACCATTTTTGCCAGTATTTTGGTCAAAAATTGTTTTTACACTCTCTTCGGAGAAATCTAGATACTCTATTGCTTCATCTTGATTTTTAGCGGGATCAATAAATAGCAAGTGGTTCTTGTATACTCGTAACGTTTTAGCATGCTTTTGGCTATCCGGTTGAACAGTGAAGACTATAGCACTGTTGTCATTCTGCAGCTCTTCAAAAAGCTGTTGAGCATCTGAGGGCTTCATTACCTCAAGAGGAGATTGTTCAAGAAACTTTTCAGCACCCGCTATGCTCATACCCTTTTTGGGATTGTAGATCCCTCGTCTACCGGCCCACTTGGCAAACAATTTTTCAATGGTTTGTCGTTCTTCTGTTCGTCTTGTGGGATTTCCCGCTAAATCTTTCAAGCTCTCTATTCCGTTGATAATCGCTGCTAGCACACAGCTCTTGGAATCGTTTTGTTTATAAAAAGAATTTTTGATCTCTGTTATATCTTCAGGGGAGAGTCTTTCTGTAACTGAAAATTTCTCTCGCTGTTTTTTAGCAGCAGCCTCGTCCATATTTGGCGTTTCAGTACCGATAGTTTCATCAATTGGACCGTCTTCAAATTCAATAGGATTTTCCTTCTCATCAGATGCAGATGTTTCATCTGATTTTTTTCTTTTTCGGCCAAAACGCTCCTCAATCCCCCGGGTCGAATAAGGATTTATCTTTTCTGGTTGTGTATTTTCTTCTTCCATATGTAAATAGAACCGTTTTATTATTATAACATACCTAATATTGTTTGTCAACTAATATTTAAATAAAAAATAAGGGGGAGATAACTCCCCCTGTTTTTTACATCAGGGCTTTGCCTCAACCTCTTTTTCCTCCTCAGGTTCCCTCTTGGATTTTACCTCAACTCCGAAATGTTCCAGGCTGGGTTCAGATGTTAGCCGTGACATCCCTTTCAACCAGTCGTTTGTTGCGGGAGTCAGCAGTCTGGGGTTTTTAGCACTGTTGAAACTGCTTGCCGCCCACGAAGGCAGCTCCTTGTGGTTATCAGTAATCTGGGCATCAATACCTATGATTACCCATTTGCCCAGGCCTGTCCAAATGAGATAAGCTTCGTCGCGGCCGCTGACCTCGAGTCCCGGACGAGTGTAAATTCTTTCTCTTGGTACCTCAGGATAAATACCACATTTGGCCGCGGCCAAATATGATGTTGCGACAGATCCATCACCATCCAAAGGATAGATGATAGTGGGACCGGCCTGGATAACTAGGTGTCCCTGCAAGATCCACAGTACAACTGCCAAAGCCATGCCACTCAACACTAACCGAATGTCATCCTCTCCGTCGGTTGACCACATACGAAACAAACCGTATCCTGCGGTAACGAGACCGAGAGCAATAAGACACCATGACCACCAGACGCCACCGTTGAAAGTAGTTAACCAGTTATCAACAGGCTGCTGAAGTCGAAGTGTGAACAACATCGCGGCTATACCTAGACCTATAACAACGATGTTTATCCACCGCTGTATCCACGGATGCCAATCACTGCGGGGGGTCGGTGGTATTGTTTGTGTCTGCTTGTTCTGATACCACGAAACATAAACAACAAAGATGAGTGTGGCAGTTAGAAACAGAAAACCAATCACCTTGCAAATAATTTCTCCATTTCCAATCATTTCGTTCCTCCTTTGGGGTGACACACAGTACAATGGTGCTGCCATCCCTAATTCGGGGAATGGAGCTTGTCAACTTACAATAAACACGCCTGCACTGTAGTTTGAACTGCCCTGTTTGTCAAGAGTTTTTAGTTTCCAGAGCTCTTTTTTGGCTATGTATCTCCTTTTAACACCTATGATATAATTAGTAGGCTGAGGCTATACCCTACAGAAATTTTTAGAACGATTAAGCTGGTAGTGTTGTAATTGGAACGACTCATTGTAATGTTCTCTTTAAGCTGAACTTAGACGGGTATAGATGTAGACATAGTTAAAAAGGTGTTACTTCCTAAAATTTTCCACGGGGCATGGCTAAACGAAAAAAAAGAAGGACAACTAGAAAAAGGGGGTATTACAGGACCTATAAACGAACCCCTAGGGGCTGGTTTGACGACTGGAATTTTGATTTGGAGTTGGAACCAGCTGTCGTCCGGGAGATTATTGCCATCATTTTAATTGGTTCTGGCATCTTTACTTTGCTGGCGATTGTTGGAGGGGCTGGCAGCGCCGGTAAAGTGTTTTATACCGCTTTGCGCTTGGGTTTTGGTTGGGCCAGTTTTCTTATGCCCCTGCTTTTGGCAGGAGCTGGCATCGCTCTGTTTTTCCCAATTCGATTTCAATTTAGATGGAGCAACGTTGTTGGCCTGATTTTATTCTTGGTCAGCTTAACAGCTATTATGCATATGTTTATCGGTCCTGAGGCCAGTGCTGACTTGGCATCTGAGGGCGGTGGCGGTGGCTGGCTCGGGTTGGTTGTTAGTCGTTTTATGATAAATATGATGGATTTCTGGGCATCTTTCCTGATAGCCGTAGTTGTTTTTGCTATTTCACTATTGTTTGCCTTTGGCCAGCCATTGAAGGAAATGTATCTGCGGACCAAAATAGCCCTGCCCAAGCTACCAACCATTCCGGACCTGAAAATTAATAATGATTTTAGCGAGGGTGAAGAAACAGAGGATGGCGAAGAAGAGGAAGAAGAGCGAAAGGGTGGTAGTCGCCTGACTAGACACCGCAAGGTCTCCCCGGGTGGCAAGGAATTTGTGCCGCAATTTGTTCCGACGGGAGATTGGAGCCCCCCCTCTCTAGATCTATTGAACAATTTGCCTACTAAGGTGGACAGCGGAAATATAACTAACAATGCGAACATTATTCAGGAGGTACTGGATGATCTTGGTATTGCAGTTGAAATGCACGAAGTGAATGTCGGGCCGACAGTGGCTCAATACACGCTGAAACCGGCAGCGGGCATTCGGCTCTCTAAGATTGCCAACCTGAATAATGATTTGGCCTTGGCCTTAGCTGCCCATCCAATTCGAATTGAGGCTCCCATTCCCGGCCGTTCGCTGGTTGGAGTAGAGGTTCCCAATAAAAAGACTGCTCTTGTCCATCTGCGGGAGATTATGGAATCGGAAGAGTTTCACAGGATTAAATCGCATTTAAGAATTCCGCTTGGCCGCGATGTGGCTGGGAAGCCGGTTGCCACTGACCTGCTGAAGATGCCCCATCTCTTAATTGCCGGTGCGACTGGCGCCGGTAAGAGCGTATTTCTAAATGACATATTAATTAGCTTGTTATACCAAAATTCTCCGGCTGATCTGCGAATGATATTGGTAGACCCCAAACGGGTTGAGTTCACCGCTTATAACGATGTTCCCCACTTACTCTCGCCGGTCATAGTTGATCCCCACCAAACGATCAATGCACTCAAGTGGCTGGTAACTGAGATGGATCGTCGCTACAAGATAATGCAAGGGGCCAGGGTTCGTGAGATTAGTGTCTATAATCGCCAAAATAAGGAGAACAAACTGCCCTACATCGTGCTAGTAATAGACGAGCTGGCCAATTTAATGGCTGTGTCAGCCCGAGAAGTCGAGGCATATATATGCAGATTAGCTCAGATGTCACGGGCGGTCGGCATACATTTGGTACTGGCTACCCAGCGCCCGTCGGTAGACGTGATTACTGGACTAATTAAAGCCAATTTCCCCTCTCGAGTTGCCTTCGCTGTGACCTCAGGAACCGACTCCAGGACAATTTTGGATACGATTGGCGCTGATAAGCTGTTGGGCAATGGGGATATGTTGTTTATGCCCTCGGATGCCGCCAGACCTAAACGGATTCAGGCCAGTTTTGTCAGCGACAAAGAGGTTAAAGCGGTTACAAACGCCCTTAAAGCCCTTGATGAACCACAGTATGTCGAAGAAGTTACCAAAGATGCCAAGCACAGCGGGATACTTAGTGGCGAGGGCAGCGGTGACGATGATGAACTCACCAATGAGGCTATCAATTTGGTTGTCAAAGCCGGTAAAGCGTCTGCTTCGTATTTGCAGCGGCGGTTTAAGATCGGTTACGCCAGAGCTGCCAGGATTTTAGACATTTTGGAAGAAAAAGGCATCATCGGTCCATCCGATGGAGCCAAGCCGCGCGAGATTTTAATTAAAAAAGAAGATTTGGCCCATCTGCAATCCGGCGGTGGAACTGATGTTGATGAAGAATCCGGGGAGGAGTTTAAGGAGGGAGAGGACTACTAAAGCTCCATAGGCTAATATCCAATCTCCAATCTCTAATCCTCGATCCACAACAAAATTGAGCATTGAATATTAACGTATAGCGTTTATGGAGCATTCATTCGACATAGTTTCCGAAATTAATACCCAAGAGCTGACTAATGCCATAGATCAGACTCGCAGGGAACTGTCTGTCCGCTATGATTTTAAAGGTATTAATACAGAAATAAAACAAGAGGAAACTCAGTTAGTTATTCTCACTGCCGATGAATATAAACTAAAAGCCGTTCGAGATATTTTGGAGTCCAAGTTGCTTAAGCGGGGGCTGGATTTAAAGATTTTGGGTGATTCCAAAAACGAATACGCTAGCGGGGGTCAGATTCGTTCTGTTATTCCTCTTGTTGCAGGCATATCTGCCGATAAAGCCAAAATCATCAATAAATTAATTCGGGAACAATTTCCCAAAATTAGGACGACGGTTCAGGGAGAGACAATTCGAGTGGCGGGCAAGAATCTTGATGAACTCCAGGCTGTTATACAGCTACTAAAAAACAGTGATAAAATTGGTATCCCCCTACAATTTATTAACTATCGGTGAGCGTGATACACTGAACTTATGAAAGAAGTAGAGGCCCTCAAAGCCAGTCTAGACAAAGCCATCAGCGCCATTCACAAAAGTTACGGCGAGGGTTCAATTATGCGGCTGGGAGACGCCAGACAAATGGATGTTGAAACCATTTCCACCGGCTCTCTCGGTCTGGACATTGCCCTAGGTGCTGGCGGGGTACCCAAAGGGAGAATAATAGAGATTTTCGGTCCGGAATCATCTGGTAAAACTACGTTAGCTCTCCATATAGCTGCCGAAGCCCAAAGACAAGGCGGAACAGTGGCTTTTATTGATGCCGAGCATGCTCTCGATCCTGAATATGCCAAAAGGATCGGGGTGAAAACTAAAGAATTGTTGATTTCCCAACCCGATACGGGTGAGCAGGCGTTGGATATCGTTGAGGCCTTGATTCGTTCCGATGCAGTGAGCTTGATTGTTGTTGATTCAGTGGCAGCTCTCACCCCAAAGGCAGAGATTGAAGGCGATATGGGTGCCTCACATATGGGTCTGCATGCTAGGTTGATGAGCCAAGCGCTCAGAAAGATCGCAGCTGCGGCAGCCCGGTCTAAGACGACCATTGTTTTCATCAATCAGATCCGCATGAAGATAGGTATAATGTTCGGCAATCCAGAAACTACCACCGGGGGCAATGCTCTGAAGTTCTACTCAACTGTCCGCTTTGATATTCGCAGAACTCAAACATTAAAAGATGGAGATAATTCCATTGGTAATCATGTCCGGGTTAAAGTCGTAAAAAATAAAGTCGCTCCCCCATTTCGCCAGGCCGAGTTTGATATTATGTTCGGCGAAGGCATTTCCAAATTTGGCGAGGTAGTCGACATGGGGGTTGCTGCTGGTTTAATCAACAAAAGTGGGGCCTGGTACGAATATAACGGAGAGAAAATCGGACAGGGCCGGGAAGCTGCTAAGCAGCACCTGAAAGAAAACCCGACGGTCTTTCGCGGATTAGAAAAGGAAATTAGAAAGATCTACGGTATCAAGTAATCAGATGATTGTAACCGGAATTCCGGTATCTGCCCAAGCATACAGGGCGTCAGATTCGTGTATTCCAAAACGGACACAGCCGTGTGATACGGGAGTTCCGAGGTGTGAATAACCCTCGTACAGCCGGTTGTTTTCGTACAGCCGGCCGCCGGCGAAAATTTGGCCGTCCTTGCCTGCAAATTTGGGGCTGTTTGGATTTATCCGCCAGTAGGGCAGGCCATGTATACCGTATCCTAAAAAGCCATACCGGACATTCTTCAGTCCCATCCAGTTCGGCATCCAAAGTTCATATTCAACTGAGTAGGCATCCTTGATGTGGTTCATAATTGTATAATTGCCTGCTGGTGTGGTATATCCAGATTTGCCAGAGGATACTGGTAAAGTCGCCACAACCACGCCATTTTCCTTAAGTTCCCCTGTCTGAGAATGGCGATAAATGACTATTTCTTTCGCTTGAGCGGCCTGAACCTCAATTTCAGGAATGTTGCCGACTTGAATGTTAATTATAATGGGGTTGCCAGTCAACCAATGCTCATGTTCTAAAACAGGGCGGAAGGTCTCCCGATAATTACCTGTTTTATCCGGGGCTTTAATTAAGAAATAAAACTCAGCTGTCATAAACAGATCGACATCTTTATCATGTGCCGGAGCTATGCGATTCTCAGATAACCACCCGGGCAGGATATTATCTCCATCCATCCCCCAGATGCTTGGCCGGTCGGTAAAATTGTTAGTAAAAATCGTCCCCAACCTTAAAATTTTGCTATCCCATATTTCTGCGGCTGAGCTGTTCCGAATCACGATTTTGATATCTTTTATCTCTCCGGGTTCTATATACAGCTGATTCGGCTGGCTGACGATTTTATAATCAATCAAGCTTTCTGGATCAGCGAACGCTTGATAGATGTTCCATACCCCCATCACCGTGGAAAAACCAATCAGGGCCGTTAAAACAATTTTTAGTTTGTGAAATTTCATTTTTATTTTTATTGTTTTTGTTGTTGGTTCTGGGGACTTCTTTTTTGGAGGACTTTTTAAAAGAACATTTATATTTTTTTATTATATCAAAAAAACAGCTCCCAGTCAATACTTTTTGGCTGTTTTAATTAGGCTAGCAAACTGGCTAGAAATTGGGCAAGTAGGCCTGAATGCTTGGGGTGTCCGAGAATTCCCGCCAAAAGATGCTGATAATAAGCAGGATAAAGACGATTACCAGCAGCCAGTACATCCAGTGAGGCGCCTCATCCTGATCTTCCGGCATCCTAATAATAGAAAACACATTTTTTTGTATCCGGATTTTGTGGGCAGCCGCTGTTATTTTTTTGGCTCGGCTGTGGCTTCTTGTTTTATTTACTTTAGGCATATCTCATCCCAATTATAATTTAAGTTATTACAATTACAAACTCTCCTTTGGGCTGATTATCAACAAAGTAATTAATCATTTGAGACACAGGCAGGGATAGGATTTCTTCATGGATTTTAGTTAATTCTCGGCCGACTATCACATCTCTCTCACCCAAATGCTCCCTGATATCTTTTAAAGTTTTTAGAACTCGTGCTGGTGATTCAAACAACACAACAGGTACGGATATTTTTGATAGCTCTTTTAAAAAAGTTTTCCGCCCCTTCTTTTTGGGAATGAAACCAACGAACAGAAAAGAATCGGCATTTATGCCGGCGGTGCTGAGGATGGTCGTGATTGCACTTGGCCCCGGGATTGGTATTATTTTAATATTGTTGTCACGGGCTGCCGCAACCAGTTTTTGCCCCGGATCAGAAATGCCGGGAGTTCCCGCATCACTAACCAAGGCAATGTTTTTGCCACTTTTTAGCAGACCAATAATTTGATTCAGCTTGTTTTCTCGTGAGAATTTATGGAAGCTAACAAGCTGCTTTTTAATTTTAAAATGAGCCAATAGTTTTTGGGTCTGGCGGGTATCCTCAGCAGCAATTATGTCCACAGATTTTAGGGTGTCTAAAGCTCGCAGGGTAATATCCTGCAGGTTGCCGATAGGGGTGGCTACTATAAACAGCATGTTTTAGAGATAGGTTACCAAAAGGGCTATATCGAGTCCTAACATAAGAACTATTGACGCTACACCAAATAAATTACTCCAGAATCCGTTGGTATATTTACCCATAATTTTGCGGTTATTGGTAATTAACATTAGCAAAATTATCAACACCGGCGTGAGCACGCCGTTTAACACTTGGCTATAAAATAGCATCAACATCGGCAAAGTGTTAGTAAACACCAGTAAGCCGGAAAGGATAATGGCGGCAATCAATATAATGTAGAATCCCTTGGCCTGAGCAAATGGAAAGTTGAGACCAGACTTAATATTTAAGGCGTCTCCCCCAACATAAGCGGTTGAGGCGGCCAACACGGGGATGCTGACGATACCAGAACCCAAAATGCCAATGGCAAATAATATGAAGGCCAGGTCACCGGCTATTGGCCTGAGTGATAACGCAGCTTGAGCGGCGTTGGGAATAAAATTTGTTTGTCCGCTAAATACAACTGCGGCTGTGACAATGGCAAAAAAGGCAATCAGTTGAGCAAGAGCAAAGCCGATTACTACTCCACGGGTTTCTTTCTGCAGGTCTTTAACGGTTGTTTTATCTTCAATTTCCTCTGTTGCCTGCCAGAAGATAAGGTACGGAGCAATGGTGGTTCCTACAAAGGCGGTAGCTGCCAGTAATATAATATTATCCAGCCTTAGCACTGGGGTTACAGTGGCTGATAAAACTTCTCCCCAGTCTGGCCCCACTAGAAAGCCGGCTACTATGTAAACTGTTAGTACAATAGTAGAGACCAATAGGTATTTACTGATGATCGAATAACTTTTACCAACTAAAATTATTAACAATATAAAAATAAGAGGTGCCACTAACCACAGCCAGTTGATGTTTAACAAGTTCCCCAGTACCTCAGCCATTGCTGCGATATTGGCTGAGATGGTGACAACATTGCAAATTAAAACAATTAAAGCCGCGGCGTAAGTGATCTTTCTACCGTAAGTGTTGCGCAAAACAACTGCCAAGCCCTTTTTAGTAACTACGCCTACCCGAGCACTCATTTCTTCAACAGCAGACACCAAAGGAAGCAATGCCGGCACCAACCAGAGCAGACTGAACCCCGTAGTGGCTCCCATCTGCAGAAAAGTAGCTATTCCGGCTGGATCATCATCCGCCGCTCCGGTAATTACCCCCTCCCTAGAAATCATAAAACGGTTCAAAGGGTTTCGCCTGCGCTTTAAAATTCTGGTTTTTCTCATCAGATATCTTTTTTAAACTGCTTGAATAGCTTTACCCATTGAGTTATAGAGAGTTCCTGGGCCCGCGTTTGGGGGCTGATGCCAACGTATCTCAACTTTTCCTGAACGGTTGCATCATTAATATTTAATCCCCCGCTAAGACTATTGTGCAATTGTTTACGTCTCTCTCCAAATCCAGCTTTAAGCATTCGGAAGAATTTTTTTACATCATCGACGCTGTGCTGAAGCTGAGAAGAATGAGGGACAATTTTTAGAATTGCTGAATCGACTTTCGGCTTCGGCCAAAATGCATCTTTCGAAACTGCAGCGATAATCTCTGGTTTTCCAAAAAATTGGACGGACAGGCTCAATAGGCTCATTTCTCCCGGTTTGGCAACAATTCTTTCCGCCACTTCCTTCTGGACCATAACTACGATTAAATCCGGCCGGTAGTTAGTTTCTAAAAACTGCTTTAAGACGGCGGAAGTGATGTAGTAGGGCAAATTAGACACCAGTTTGTAGCGGGTTTTCTTATTTCTGGTTTTGCTCCAGGCTTTATAGTGACTATATAATTCTTTGCCATCGAGCCGTAGAACATTGGCCGGTAGCAAATCAATGTTTTGATACCCACTGCTGATGGCTCGCAAAATGCTTAGGATTTTTTTGTCTGTTTCAATAGCCAGTATGCGTCCGGCCTTTTCTGCCAAAAGCAGCGTTAGCGTGCCGAAGCCAGGGCCCACCTCAACTACAAAATCGACTTTGGATAGTTCGGCGGCTTTGGTGATTTTATCTAAGACCTCTTTATCAATTAAAAAATTCTGCCCCAAACTTTTTTGAGCCGAGACATTGTAGTGGGTTAAAAGTCCCTTAATAATGTTGAGATTGGTTAAGTCAATCATGTTCTAAGCTTAATCTCTGCTATCCCCGATGCCAAATTCTTTATCCCCTCTTTTGTAAAGGCCACAGTCAGAACATCACCGGTTTTACTGATAACAATACCGTCTCCAAATTTTTTGTGTTTTATTTTGTCGCCGGCTTTTATTTCAGTGTCTGAATAAGGATTGGACTTCGTATAGCCATGGGCCGCTTGTCTTTTGATTGTCTTGGTTAAATGTTCCGGCAAGTCCGAAATGAAACGTGATGGCGGGTTGTTTTGCAAACTACCGTAAAGCAGGCGCTCCTGAGCATATATAAGATAAACCCTCTTGCGGGCTCGAGTGATGGCTACATAGCAAAGGCGGCGTTCCTCTTCTAACTCTTCTTGATCAAACAAAGTGCGACTGTGGGGGAAGATATTCTCCTCCATGCCGGCCACAA
Source organism: candidate division Kazan bacterium (assembly GCA_003647645.1). Taxonomy (GTDB): domain Bacteria; phylum Patescibacteriota; class Kazan-3B-28; order Kazan-3B-28; family Kazan-3B-28; genus B79-G16. The sequence goes on from QMNG01000002.1 coordinate 51,113, forward strand.
AGACATAGTCAAATTCCAGGCCCTTGGCTGAATGGATCGTCATTAAAGTGATTGCCTCATCTTCCGGATTATAGTCATCAATGTCAGCAATTAAGCTGACCTCTTCCAAAAATATGGTCAGTGCTTCCTGCGGAGGCAAGTGGTCATATTTTTCCATCACTGATTTTAATTCAAAGATATTTTCAAGTCGGGTTTCGCCTTCAACTCCCTCGCTTTTAAGCATTAATTTATATCCCGTGGCCGCGAGAATAAAGTTTAGCAGCTTACTCAGCACAACTGTCCGGCTCTTTTTAAAAATTCGTTCCATTGTCTGGACAAACCCCGCCATTTGTGGCGTCGGCTTCTCAATGTTTTTTAAATAGCTGTAAATGCTGATTTGCTGGTCGCGGGCAGCTTTTTCCAGATCGAGAAAACCCTTTTTGCCGATTCCCCGGCGGGGAGTATTGATGATTCGCGCCAGTGCTATGTTATCGTCAGGATTATTTATTAATTTTAGATATGCCAGCATATCTTTAATTTCTTTTCGTTCGTAAAATCGTACGCCGCCAACCACCCGATACGGTATGCCGGCTCTGAGTAAGCTTTCCTCCAAGCTGCGCGACTGCGCGTTAGTGCGATACAAAATTACAAAATCATTGCGGGTAGCTTTTGTATCAGCTTGGATTCTGCCGATCTCCTGCCAAATGAACTCGCCTTCATTTTTTTCATTTAGGGCCTGATAGATTATGATTGGTTCCCCCTCGTCTTGTTTGGTCCATAATTTTTTGTCACTTCTGTTTTGGTTATGAGAAATTATTGCGTGAGCGCCATCCAAAATATTTTGGGTAGAGCGGTAGTTGCGTTCAAGTTTGACAATTTTAGCTTTGGGGTAGTCGCGATGAAAATTCAGGATATTTTGATAATTAGCCCCCCGCCACGAGTAGATGCTCTGCCAGTCGTCTCCCACCACAAATATATTGTTGTGGGAGCTGGCTAGAAGCTTAGCCAACCGGTACTGGGCTGTGTTAGTATCCTGATACTCGTCAATCAGCAGATATTGAAATTGGTTTTGGTATTTATTCAATACATCGGGATGACTTTCAAATAATATTACTGCATTCATTATCAAGTCATCAAAATCCATCGCTTGGCTGTTTTGCAAAATGGCTTGATAGATGGGATAAATGCGGGCGACTGTACGCTGAAATGTACCTGAAGATTTGCTGGAATATTCTTTAGCGCCTACAAGCTCATTTTTGGCGGAGGAGATGTGCGCGCGAACAGCTTCCGGTACAGTTCGTTTGGGGTCAATATTTAGCTGTTCCATCGCCTGCTTAATGGCAGTCAGCTGATCATCGGCATCTAGTATGCTGAAGCTCAAACTATAACCCAGTTTTCCGGCTTCACGGCGAAGCAGACGAGCACAAAACGAATGAAAGGTGCTGATGTTAAAGTCTTTGCTGTTGCGTTTGCCGGTGATCTTTAATACCCGGTCCTTTATTTCCTCAGCTGCTTTGTTAGTGAAGGTAATTGCCAGAATATTTGACGGGGCTACCTTTTTTTGTTTAACCAAATAGGCAATCCGGTGTGTGAGGGCTTTAGTTTTTCCACTTCCTGCTCCCGCCAGCACTAAAACCGGTCCGTTAATTTGCTTGACGGCCTCGATCTGTTCCTTATTCAGCTCCCTTAGAATATCTAGCATACTCCAATATTATATACATTTTTCTGCCTCTAGCCTCTTTTTTAGTCTCAGAGCTGATTTGCTATACTATAGAGGAGTTTTTCCCTGTTCTCTATCCATAGTTTCTAATTCTAATCAATGTCGGGACATTCTAAGTGGTCTACCATCAAGCACAAGAAAGCCATCACTGATGCCAAACGCGGTGCAGTTTTTACAAAATTAGCCAGATTGATTGAGGTAGCCGCCAAATCGGGCCCCAATCTTGATATGAATTTTAAATTGAAATTAGCGGTCCAGAAAGCCAAGGCCGCTAATATGCCGGCTAGCCACATTGATAAGGCCATCAAAAAGGGGGCGGGTCTGGATAGAGATAAAAGTAATATCGAAGAGGTAATATACGAAGGGCTAGGGCCGGCTAACGTGGCGATTATGGTCCAAGCGCTAACCGACAACAAGAATCGGACAGTTTCGGATCTTCGAAATATATTTGCGAAATCTGGCGGCAGTTTGGGTAATACCGGGTCGGTGGCCTGGCAATTTGCCAGCAGGGGTCTGATTACAGTAGACAAAAGCGGTGACGATCTGGAGTTAAAACTCATTGATGCCGGAGCAGAGGAAGTTGAAGACCTGAAAGATGTTTTTGAGGTTCACACTGACCCCAAGAAACTTAACCAGGTTAAGCAAACCATCGAAAAATTGGGAATTAAAGTCAGAGAGGCTAAATTGGCGATGGTGCCAACCCAGACTATAAAGGTGACTGATGCCGCCGACGCCAAAAAAATTATCAATCTAATGAATGCGCTGGACGATAATCCTGATGTCTCTGAAGTTTTTGCCAATTTTGATATAGACGAAAATTTAATGTAACTAGTTCTGCCAAAAATCCATCAAGCGGGCTGATAAATAGAGTGATGAAACACTTAAACAATGATCATGAAAAAGATTTCTAGCGGGAAGAAGGACTCTGTAACAGTTATTTTGGGTCTGGACCCCGGGACTGCCACCACCGGCTGGGGAGTTATTTCTACACATGGAGATAAAAATAAATACATCGCCCACGGCTGTATTGAAACACCTGCGAAAACTGAATTGCCACTTCGGCTTGATAGCATTGCCAAACAATTAACCAAGTTGATTAGGATATACAAGCCCGATTTAGTCTCAGTTGAGGAGATATATTTTTATAGCAATACCACAACCGCCATTTCTGTCGCCCAGGCGCGGGGAGTTTTACTACAAATTGCAGCTGCGCATCACCTGCCGGTTCACAGCTACACTCCCCTGCAAGTGAAGCAGGCCCTGACTGGCTACGGCAATGCCGACAAGCGCCAAATCCAAAAAATGATTACAATAGTATTGGGCATGGAAGCCGTTCCCGCCTCCGATGACGCAGCTGACGCTCTGGCGATTGCGGTTACCTGCGCTCACTCGTTTAAATTAGAAGGGATCAAATGATTGGATACCTCACTGGCAAGGTTCAGACCCAAGGGCTCAACTGGATTATCTTGGAAACTTCCGGGGGAGTTGGCTATAAAGTATTTGTTACTAGTGAAATCATTGCCGGTTTTAAAACCGGCTCCAAGATATCTCTGTTGACCCATCTGGTGGTTCGTGAAGACCAACTAACTCTGTACGGTTTTTTAACAGAAGCTGAACTTAATTTCTTTGCTCAGCTGATCAGTGTTTCCGGCGTGGGCCCCAAAAGTGCATTGGGTGTGTTAAACGCCGGTAAAGTATCGGAGTTAAGATCTGCTATCAACAAATCGAATGTAGCCATCTTTACAACTATTTCAGGCATCGGTAAAAAGACGGCGGAGCGAATTATAGTTGAACTCAAAAATAGGCTGGAGGCGGCCGATGGCGCAGTTCCCATCGGAACTCAGGACTTGCTGACAGCGCTTGCGGGACTGGGGTATAATGCGTATGAAGTTAAAAAGATTCTGCCTGACATACCCAAAGATCTAGATGCTATTGAGGATCGTCTGCGTTACGCTCTAAAACTATTAGGTAAATAATATATTAGTGATTTTCAAAAGGGTCTCATCATGAAGAAAGATACTCGTTCGCCTGGCAACTGCATCCATGGTCTTGATTTTATCGATAAGCTGCTGATTATCCTATTCGCCATTGTTGTCCTGTTGGTCAATATTGGCATTTTCAGTACGGCTTGGCTAGCCTACTGGCCGCTGTTTCTGATCGTCTGGATAATTAAGGAATTTTTGGACGAATAACCGCCGTGAATAAATTGTTCGTCACAATTGCAATTGCAATGGGGGCGCTGACGATTGTTGTTGTCAGCGCCTACTTTGTGCTGTTTGCTCCCCCCGATTATACCGGCACTAAAACAGTATTTGTTGTTAACAGCGGCCAAAGTATTGCAGATGTTATCAATTCGCTTTTTGAGGAACAGTTTGTCCGTTCCCGTCTCGGTGCCAAAATTGCTTTTAAACTCAGTCGGGTGCGGGTTGTTCAGGCGAATATTTATGATGTGTCCCAGCGGATGAACGCTTGGCAAATTGCCCGGGTTATTGGCGGTGATGAGATAAATGCGGCCAAAGTTACCGTTCCTGAGGGTTTTACCATTGAGCAGATTGGAGAATTGCTGCACAAAAAAAGTATTGTTAGCGCCGAGAAATTTGTAGATTTTGCCACTAATTATGCGTCAGACAGAGATTTTTTAACAGCCAGAAACACTAATTCGCTGGAGGGTTATCTTTTCCCAGATACCTACAATTTTGCCCACGGCGTTGATCCTCAAAACATTACTGAAAAGATGTTGAGTAATTTTAATCGGCGCATCAGTCCGCTGGCGGATGACATTGCCAGCTCTCGATATGATCTTCATCAAATCATTACTCTAGCATCGTTGGTCGAAAAAGAAGCCCGCAATGATGAGGACAGAAAGCTGATGGCGGGTGTGATGCTTAACCGTCTAAATATCGGAATGAAACTAGATGTAGATGCCACTGTGCGTTACATCACAAATAATTGGTTGGAGCCGATTGGTCAAGATGATTTGGATATTGATTCACCGTATAATACCCGAAAATATGCCGGTCTTCCGCCCGGACCCATTTGCAATCCCGGTTTGGCCGCGATCGAGGCGGTGCTTCGCCCGACTGCCAGCCGCTACTTTTATTACCTCACTGCCCCTGATGGCACCAGCTATTACGCCAGAACTTTGGATGAACATAATGCCAACAAGGCCAAGTATCTGTAGCTATTTCTTCCCTCGGGGTCTTGAGACCCTCTGGGTCGGAGACCAGTCCTTGATCTCGATTTTTCTGCCGGATTCAAGCGAAATGCTGACTTTTTGGTGCTCATGCCATCCCAAGGTGTCGATAATCGCCTTTGGCACCACGACCGTGTAGCTATATTTCCCCAGTTTGTTGAGTTTTCTCGTAAACTTCATAATCCTGATGAACTAATAGTATATACTATGCTATATACTATTTTAAATTAGTCAAGTAAATGTGTACGATTTGAATAAATGGTCTATCCCTATCAAGTCGTTGCGATTTTTGGCTTAAGTTTTTTGTTTGGTGTTCTCATCGCCTCATATTTTCACCTCCCTATCTGGATAATTCTGCTGGGGATTTTTTTATTCGGAATAACTTTATTTCTAAAACGCAGAGTTTTAATTAGATTAATATCTGTTTTTGGTTTGGGGATGCTGCTGGGCTGGTGGAGATATGATGCAGTAATCCAGCCAGTCCAAAATTCAGTTGCCGACTGGGCTGGAGAAACAATTACTGTCTCTGGATTTGTAAAAAGCGATCCAGAAACCATTAATAATGTGCAAACCTTGCACCTTGATGTTTATTCAATTGAAAAAAAGCCGGCTGCCGGAAAGATATTGCTAAGCACCTGGCCGCTTCCCCGCTTTTACTACGGCGATGAATTAACTATGAAGGCAAAAATATCTTTGCCAAAACTCACACCGGAGTTTGATTACGCTGCCTATCTTCGCAAGGATGGCATATATGCTCTAGGGCAGACGGTTAGTGAAGTATCTATTCTACGCAGCCCCAGAAATTCTGTGCTGTATTGGCTTTATAAGGCCAAACACTGGCTGTCCGGCCAGATCAACAAATTTTTGCCCGAGCCGGACAGCGCCTTAATGAATGGATTACTGTTGGGACTGCGGACTCAATTGCCCGAACAATTTAAAGAACTGCTGCAATATTCCGGCACAACTCATATTATTGCCCTGTCTGGATTTAACATTACTGTCATTGCCGGTTTTTTCTTGTGGATGTTTGGAGCCATTCCGCGCCGTTTTGGGTTGATAATGGCCGGATTAGGCATTTTATTATTTGTCTTGATGACAGGAGCGGCTAGTTCGGTAGTTCGAGCAGCGATTATGGGTGGAATAATGCTATTGGCAGCTTATTTGCATCGTAGAAGAAGCTTATTTAACGCTGTTATTGTGGCAGCGATGATTATGGTGGCGATAAATCCATTGGTGTTACAATATGATGCCGGTTTTCAACTTTCGGTGGCTGCCACGATTGGATTAATTGCCATCACCCCGCTGGTTTTGCCAAAATTATCTGGATTTCCCATAGTTGTTAAAGAAGCTTTGGCCACAACTGCCGCGGCAACCGTTGCTGTAATTCCATTGGTTGTTTTTCATTTTGGTGGTTTTTCGCTTTATACAATCCTAGCCAATTTGTTAGTGGTGCCCTTGGTTCCAATTACGATGTTGACGGGGTTTGCAACATTGGTCATCCATTTGGCTGTTCCCTTTTGGGGCTTTATCGGTCTGGCTAGTTTCGCTCTCACCCGTGTTTTAGTAAATATAATCAGTTTTTTTGGATCGCTGCCATACGCATTTGTAGAATTGCCGCCTCTTTCCCCCGTCTGGCCGGTCATTTATTATTTACTGCTTATAGTCGGAGTTTATTGGTTAAAAAATGTTCAATCAAAAACTTAAACTTTGGCACTGGTTGGCGATTGGGCTGGCTATTGCCGACTTGGCTATTCTTTATTGCGTTAATACTCGGCCGGATGGCTTGGCTCATATTTATTTTTTGAATGTGGGCCAGGGCGATTCAATTTTGATCAAGACCGCCGATGGTCAACATATCCTCATCGACGGGGGGCCGGACAACGAAGTTGTTAAGTTAATTGACAGCATTTTACCGCCGTGGGGACGGCAATTAGACTTGGTTATTTTAACCCACCCGCATGCAGACCATGCCACCGGACTAATTGAAGTTGCCAGGCGCTATCAAATTAATGAATTTGCTTTTAACGGACTGCCGTACCCTACCGAGACCTACAATACTTTGTTGAATCTGATAGAGGCCCGCGGGATTGATATTAATATCATCGACGAAAATGACAAATATAAATTCAAACGATCGGTGTTGGACATTATTCATCCATTAAATAGCGGATTAGATATCAGTGCCAATCCTAATGACACATCAGTTGTCGCCATTTTTGATTATCTAGACTTTGAGTTGCTGTTGACTGGCGATATTGGGGTTGGGATCGAAGATAAACTAATTCAAAATGGTTCTGTGTTGGATGTGGAAGCATTAAAGGTTGGTCACCAAGGCAGCCGGACATCCACCAGCCAGGATCTGCTCAGTATCGCCAGGCCGGAAGTGTCAATTATTGCTGTCGGCCACAATAGCTATGGTCACCCCCACGATGAGGTAGTTAAAAGAATTAAAAATTTTGGTAGTAAATTATTTAGAACTGATAAGTCCGGCACTATTGAAATAGTCACCGACGGTCATATCTACCAAGTTTTAACAGATTGAACGTACGCTCGTACTTACGGCCGTAAGTACGAGTGCGTGTTTCCTTGAGAGGGGTTTACGCCGAAAATCCTTAGCGAGGGCTATGGATTTGTTTTTGCGCACGGGCAGGCAATATTGGATAAATAGATGATACTAAGCGGCCGGGACTGCGATCCCCTCCTGTTTCAGGTCATGAGCCATCATCTTGGCAACGAGCTCATCAAATGAAGTTTTGGGCCTCCACCCGAGAATCTTTTTGGCTTTAGCCGGATTGCCACATAGTAGATAAACATCATTGGGGCGGAAGAACTTTGGATTGACGGCGACAACAAGCTTGTCATCGACATATCCCTTTTCATTGTTTCCAGCTCCTTCCCACCGAATACTCCAGCCAAGGCATTTGCAGGCAGCTTCTACGAACTGGCGGACAGTGCGGGTTTCACCCGTAGCGATAACAAAGTCCTGCCATTGATCGGCCGGACCTTCCTGCTGGAGCATTTGCCACATTGCCTCGACATAATCTCTGGCATAACCCCAGTCGCGTTTGGCTTCGAGGTTTCCCAAGTATAAAATGTCCTGCTTGCCGGCTTTGATTCGAGCCAGCGCCTTGGTAATTTTGCGGGTGACAAAGTTTTCTCCGCGCAGCTCAGATTCGTGATTGAAAAGAATCCCGCAAGCGGTGCGGATTTGTTTGCCGTGTTCAACATGCCTTGCCCGGACAACTTCAAAATGAGCGGCTAACTTGGCATTGCCGTATGGCGATAACGGCCAAAATGGTGTTTTTTCATCCTGGGTTTGCAGCTTTAGTTCCCGAGCGGTGCCGCCGAACATTTCAGAGGTAGAAGCTTGGTACAATCGAACAGCATCTTCCATATTCAGCGCCCGGATGGCAGTTAGAATATTCAGTACACCAATATAGTTGATGCTGGCAGTTAGATGGGGCTGTTCGAAGGCAATTGCCACATCGCTTTGAGCGGCTAGATTATAAATTTCGTCCGGCTGATATTTTTTCAGGAGGTTGATGATGGAATTGATGTCGGTAATGTCCCCTCCCGCTAAAATAAGGCTGCCAGAATGGAGAGAATCTTCCAATCCTAAATGCCTTAAGCGGTATGGGGGTTCAGTACTGATCCTTCTCATCAGGCCGATAACCCGGTAACCTTTTTTGAGCAACAACTCGGCCAAAATGCTACCGTCTTGTCCAGTGATACCCGTGATCAATGCCGTTTTCATGTTTTTAACATTAATAATTATGCTTTCAGACTGACAAAATCCACTTGGATTGTCAAGAAGCTGTATAATGGATGAAATGGACAGAAAAAATTTTATTAAGCGGGCTGAGGATTTTGTCTGCGAAAATTGCGGACATAGAGTTTATGGCACGGGCTTTACTAACCACTGTCCGAAATGTCTATTTAGTAAGCACGTGGATAATATTCCCGGAGATAGAGACAATGTCTGTAATGGTATGATGAAGCCGATGAGGCTAGAGTTTAAAAAAGGTTTACCCCACCAAGTTGTGCACAGATGTCTCAAGTGTGGGGCGATCAAAAAAAATGAAGTTGCTCAAGACGACAACAAAGATATTTTAGTTGACTTGCCTCATTAGATCTGAAGTCTTTATTCTGAGTGCCAATTTTTGATGAATAATTTAATAGACATTCCTTGGCCAGAAATTCTAACGCCGTTAGCTGGCGCTCTGCTGGTTTCTCTGATTGGCACCCCGATTCTAATTCGCCTTGCCAAACGTTGGAAGATTTTTGATTGGCCTGGCGGTCGCCGTATTCATACCCGCCCCACTCCCCGACTTGGCGGGATAGTGCTGTACTTGGCTGTTATTGTCACATTGTTGTTTGTGTTTGGGTTTGATCCGCGGATGTATGGCCTGCTCATTGGAGTATCCCTGATGTTTGGGCTGGGTTTGCTGGATGACATTTACCAATTGCCGCCCATCTTCAAATTACTCGCCCAATTGCTTATCGCTAGCATTATTGTGATGTTCGGAATTACCATTGGTAATTTAACTAACCCTCTCGGCGGAACGATTTTATTGCCACCGGCGTTGGATGTGCTGTTAACAATTATTTGGATACTTTTGATAGTCAATACGATCAACTGGCTGGATGGTCTAGACGGTCTGGCTGCCGGTGTGAGCGCCATTGCTTCTTTAATATTGATTGTCCTAAGCTTGTTTGCAATTGTGAACCAGCCCGAAACTGCCACAGTAGCAGCTATCGTACTGGGTGCCTCAGTCGGTTTCTTATTTTATAACTGGCATCCGGCTAAGATCTTTATGGGAGACTCCGGTAGCTATATACTTGGTTTTATGCTGGCTACGATCGCAATAATTAGCGGGGGAAAATTGGCAACTGCGGCCCTAGTCTTGGGTTTGCCAATTCTCGATCTATTTTGGGCTGTCTTCAGGCGGATTTGGCGCGGGCGAGCTCCCTGGCAAGCGGATAAGGAGCATCTCCACCACCGCTTACTGGAAGTCGGGCTAAGCCAGCCAACGGTTGTGCTTATTTTGTATGCGTTTGCAATAGTATTCGGCATGATAGCCCTGCTTTCGGGTCCAACAATCAAAATGGTGGCCTTCATTCTGGCTGTGTTGGTGATGGTGACGATAGTCAAAATAATTATTAGCCGACAAAAGCGAAGCAGAGAATAGATGTTGACATAAATAGAAATTTATTGTACAATAAGATAATCAGGCGGTGCGATAAAACAGAAATCAAAAATAAAATCATGAACAATCAGCAGTTTGAACGACTTGTTCACAACCTTAAAGGCGTAATGCGGTGTCCGCATTGTGCTTCTGAATATACTATGGAGGATATTCATTATCTGGGCCAGCTGGACAACATGACTTTTTTGCATATGAAATGCAGCAAATGTAAAACCCCGGTTTTTGCCAGTGTTTCTTTTGACGGTAGTGGCGATGTGGCTCTTGAAGATATTACTGCCGACGACATTGCCTTGGCCGACACTCCCTCACCGGCCGCTGATCTGGATAATATTGGTTTTGAACAGAGGGAACTGGAACCAACCGTTGATATGGCTCCAACACAGAAGATTTCAGTTGAAAATATTCCCGCAGATAAACTACTCAGTTCGCTAAACCCAATTTCCTATGATAATGTCTTGGATGTGCACGAATACTTAAAGAAATTTGACGGGGACTTCGACAGAGTGCTGAAGTAACTTTAACCAAAAGAATATACTGAGGCAATCCGCACAATTCGCAATCTAGCCCCCTCGTAAAAGACTTTACGAGGGCCAATTTTATGTATACAATTGCTTCTGTTATGGTTATCGGTGAATATACAATTGAAGCCAAGCTTCGTGATAAACAGTCAACAGCTTCCTTTGTCAGGAAACTGGGCAATATTCCGGCCGTAATTTATGGTAAGGAAACCGAGCCGCTGTCTGTTCAAATTGATTCTGTGTCTTTAAAAAGGCTCTATCGCGAAGCTGGTGAGAGTTCTTTAGTTCAGCTGAAACTCGATGACGAGGAACGTTTAATTCTATTCAAAGAGCCGCAGTATGATCCGCGCACCGGTGAAATTATTCATATAGATTTGTATCAAATTAAGCTCGGTGAAAGCATCAAAGCCGAGGTGCAGCTAGTCTTTGAGGGCGAAGCCCCCGCTGTGGAGCAAGAAGATGGTGTACTAGTTACCAATAAGGACAAAGTTGAGATTGAATGTCTGCCTCGCGATTTACCAAAGGATATCAAAGTAGATATTAGCGGTCTGAAAAATATTGACGACAGTTTAGCCATAAAAGACTTGCAAGTACCAGAGGGTGTTAAAATTCTTGATGATCCCGAGGACAGCGTTGTGGTGGTAACACCGCCTCGTGAGGAAGAAGAAGAACCAGCTGTGAGTGAAGATGAGGCGATAGAAGATGTTGAAGTTGAGGGAGAGGAAAAAGCCGCTGAAGCGGGCTCCATAGAAGAAGATAAAGGAGAGACCGAAGCAGCTGACGATAAGGCAGCCAAGGGGGGAGAAGATACCAAGGGCAAATAGATTTAGCTTTTAAAAATAAAGTGAGCAAAAGTTAAAATAACTTTTGTTGTTTTTTGGTAATGATGACCGTATAATTTTAGTGACAGACAATTTTAACTTTAAAAGTTTATATTAATTAACTTATGGGGGAAGCAATGCCTGCAAAAAGGAGAAAGAAAGCTGCTCCACGCAAGAAGGCAACGGTCAAGAAACGCAAACCGGCTGTTCGCAAGAAGAGAGTTGTCCGCCGCAAGAAGAGAGTTGTCCGCCGCAAGAAGACGACGGCCAAGAAGCGCAGACCAGCTACTCGAAAAAGGAAGGCGACCAAAAAGCGTAAGCCTGCTCGCCGCAAAAAAACAACCCGCCGTCGCTAATCGATTGGGGTTGAAAGAATTGTACAAAAAACACTTTCTTTGGGGGGAGTGTTTTTTGTTTTGTGTAATATTCAGCTTTCAAAGCGGATAAATAGTTGACCGAGAGCAAAATTTCATTTATTGTAGAGCTGCTCTAATATAAGGGGGTGAAAAATGGATGCCAGCACCTTGCCAGATTTTGACTATTTGGTCGCTCTGGTCATTGAGAAATCGTTAGTACAAAATCCGTTACTGATAAGTTTGTCTATCAGCGATGACGGCTCGTTTCCCCGCTGGGCGACAGATCAAAGCAGGCGGCAATTGTATTTGTTGCTCACGGCAATCGACAGGGATATTCATCCTTTGTCATGTCGGATCATCGATGATTTTTTGGCCGGTTCCATCGGTTTGGCCGAAGCCATACAGCGGTGGCGGCTTTTGTCGCTTCCACCAAAACTAATGCAGTTTGCTGTATCTTGGCAGGCCAAACTGGAGATTTACTGGCTGAGCCGAACCAAACTCATTTCAGTGCCATCACCGAGATGAAAAGCTCCACCGTCTGGGGACTAGTGGAGCTTTTGTTTATAAATAAATGTTTTTAATTATTCCGAACCTTCAGGTTTGGTTACTTCGTTTAACAATTCTGCATCGGCCCCCAATGCCTTAGCAGCAAATCTAATGCCGCCGGCATATTGTGAGGTTAGTCTCTTCATATGTTTTTCCATATTTGGATTTTCTTTAGTTTCACCAGAATTATTGCGATCGGCTGCAAATCTTTCTGCCACTAAGTTGAATTGCTCGCGTAGCGATTTAACAGGGAACACTCTTTGTTTCATATTGTCCAGCCAACCAGCGAATAAAGCTATGGAATCATCAGAGATTTCATTTCTATCAAAAATATGCGACACCTTTTTCTGATCTTTATCGGGGAGTTCGTTAATCTTTTTAAAAACTTCAGCGGAGATCTGGTCAACTGTCTTTAAGCTCTCCCCCAATGGATTAGCCCGTTCGTTTTCGTTACTATCCAGCGGATTCAACTCGGGGTTGTCATAGTTGTATTCGAATTCCATTTTTGTTTTTGATGTTTATTTTCTTTTCTTATTGTTTCATTGTATCATAAATAAGCTCTTATGTCAATACCCACATCTTTCCAGAACTCCATGTAATGCAAATCCCGTCTGGTTTTCAGCAAAAAAATATAAAGTGTATGATTAATATATGACCCATAAAGAATTACGAATCAGGTTTAAGGATTTTTTTAAAAAAGAGGGCTACCAGTGGGTAGAGTCGGCTTCTCTGTTGCCCAAAGATGATCCCTCGGTGCTTTTGACAACTGCTGGTATGCAACAGTTCAAGCCGTACTTTGTTGGTTTGAAGGACCCCAAGGCGGATTTTAATAACCGGGTTGCCTCGATCCAAAAGTGCTTCCGCACAGCTGACATTGACGAGGTCGGTGACGAGACCCATCTGACATTTTTCGAAATGATGGGAAATTTTGGATTTAACGGCCAGGTCAGTAAAGAAATGGCTATCCAGTTGGCATGGGAATTTTTGACAGACACAAAATGGATGGGCATTGATAAAGAGCGCATCTCTGTTACCTACTATAATGGTAGCCGGGCCGGTACCCGGGAGGATTCTGTTTCAAAACAAATACTGGACAAGCTGTATGCCGAAGGGGGTGTTGCGGCTGTAACAGCCCAGTCGGATGAAAGTAATTTCTGGGGACCGACCGGCGATGAGGGACCGTGCGGTCCGACAGTTGAATTTTATGTCGATGGTGTTGAAGTATGGAATATAGTCTTTAATGAATATTACCATCAGGCAGATGGTTCATTAACCGATACTTCTGACAATCTTGGTGTTGATACCGGCATGGGTTTTGAAAGGTTATTGATGACTGTGAATAAACTGAACAATGTCTTTGAAACTGATGTTTTTACTCCAGTTATTAAGTTAGTTCAGACATTACCAGAGAAATCCCAAAGAGTTATTGCTGATCATGCGCGTGGAATTGTCTTTTTAATGGCAGATCATATACGTCCGTCAAATAAAGCGGAGGGGTATATTCTGCGTCGGATTCTGAGACGACTGTTGCTGCACATTCGGGGTACAAATGTCCGTTTAGAGGAGTTGATTGAAACTATAATCGACGAATTTAGTGAGTTCTATCCTGAATTGAAGACTGAAAAAGATGACATATTGAAGTCCGCTCGTGAGGAAGCAGACAAGTTCGGCAGGACTATTGATGCTGGAGAGAGAGAATTGAACAGAATTTTATCTACCAAGGATAAACTAACCGGAGAAGAAGCATTTAATTTGTTCTCCAGCTTTGGTTTGCCCATAGATTTTATTAAAGAAAAAATTGAGGTTGACGAAAGGGAATTCGAGGAGGCCTTTGATAAACACCGGCAGGTCTCCCGGGCTGGCGTTGAGAGTAAGTTTGGTGGACATGGTTTATCAGCCGGCACCAAACTGGGTGATGAAGATAAACAAAAAATAACTCAGTTGCACACGGCCACCCACCTGCTTCATGAGGCTCTCAAACATATTTTAGGTGAGGAAGTCCACCAAGCGGGTTCAGATATCAACCCCACTAGGGCCCGTTTTGATTTTTTATTTCCCCGGAAGCTTGAAGAAGGAGAGATCAGGCGAATTGAGGACTGGGTGAATCAAAAAATTAAAAACGGCTTTAAAGTAAAAAAAGAAACTATGCCCTATACCAAGGCGATTGAAATAGGAGCTCATGCTTTTTTCAAGGAAAAATATCCCGATACGGTAGATGTCTATACGATATATAATAAAGTCAGTGGGGACATCATTAGCTGTGAAGTGTGCGGAGGTCCTCATGTAGCTTCCAGCAAAGAACTAGGTAAGTTTAAGATTATAAAAGAGCAAAGCAGTTCGGCAGGTATCAGGCGAATTAAAGCGATATTAGAATAATTTTATGTTTTGGGGGCGCAAAAAACAAGCTGATCACGAATATATCCTAGTGTTAGACATTGGAACTTCTTTCGTGAAGGCAGTAGTTTGCTTTATAGAAGATAATCAAGCGCATATTGTCAGTCATCGCCGGTGCAAACAGACAGCTAATAGTATGCGCGGCGGCATGATCGTGAATTTACCAGAAGTAGTGAAGGCCTGCCGAACGGCAATTGATTTGGCGACCCAAGATTTGGATACAGAAGTTACTTCGGCTGTGTTAGGAATTAACGGCCAATTGATTGAAAGTGTTACCACAACAGTCCATTATGATAGGGCCCATAGCAATCACCCGTTGGAGCACTCGGAATTGAAAAACATTATTTATAAGATTCAGCAGCGCTCTAGCGAAAAATTAAGAAGCTCTTTAAGCGAAAAATTTTTGGAAGACCATCCGGATATTGAACTTATTCATGCCAGCGTAGTGGATGTGCAGATGGACGGCTATGTAGTGGAAAATCCGATTGGTTTTCAGGGCAAACGGCTGAGCCTGACCATTTTTAACGCCTATGTTCCAACTGTGTATATGGGAATTTTGCAAAATCTAGCGCAGGAATTAAATCTTAATATTTTAGCTGTTGCAGCGCAGCCTTACGGACTCTCTAAACTGTTTGTTAATAATGATCTCAGAAGCGACAATCCGGAAGGCATCTTTATAGATATTGGCGGGGGGACAACCGATTTGGTCGTTTTGAAGAACGGCGGCATGGAGGGAATTCAAAGTTTCGCTTTGGGCGGAGATGCTTTTACCCGCAATCTTAAAAAAGTTTTAGGCGGAAGTTTGGAGAAAGCCGAAAAAATTAAGATAGATTATGCCAACGATTTGTTAGACAAGCGCTCAACTAAAAAAATTAGTGAATCATTGATGGCCGACGCGCGTATTTGGCTCAGTGGAGTTGAAATTGCTTTAAAGGAATTCCACGAATTGAAAATCTTACCCTCGAAAATATATCTCACGGGAGGCAGCGCTCCCCTGCCGGAACTTCGGCGGGTACTTTTAACCAAAGACTGGTCCAAGCAGCTGCCATTCTCTAAAAAACCTTATCCGTATGTCATTAAAGTCGATGAAGTGAGCGAGATTGTTAACGAGTCAAAGACAGAGTTGTGTCCAAGTGATATTCCATCGTTGGGATTAACCAAACTAAACCTTAATCTCACATCAGAAGATGACGTGGTGACCAATACCCTACAGAATATTATTAAAAGTATGCAGGAATAAAAATCCAGATCAAAGAAACTAAATTTTCCGACAAATTTAAATTATTAATTTATTCTAAGATCTAACTGAATTATGGCTGAACAATTAATATATTTAGAGGTTGGAGACGATGTGGCAGCTGCGATAGGTCGCCTTCAGCGGGCCAGTAGTGACGAGGTAGTGATGGTTGTTCCCCGCCGGGCTTTGTTGCTGCAGAATGTAATCAATTTGCGAATGCTCAAACGCCAAGCCGACCTTTTAAATAAGAAGGTTAGCTTGATGACTCAAGACGAAATGGGCAGGAACTCTGCCAGCGAAGCCGGCTTTAAAATTTTAGATCAACTGGATAACGATGAGACCCCTGCCGTGAAGCCAGTTCATCTAGAAAAGACCGGAACTACTGTTGGTTCTAAAATTAGGTATCGGAAAAATCGCCCAATAAAGGCAGATGTCGTTTCTGATATTGATGTTGAGCCGGGTTCTTTGGAAAAAACCTCGTTAGATGATCGGGGCGGAAAGTGGGCTAAAGTTTCAATGGGATCAGTTGTTCGCTCTGCCAAAACAGCTGGAAAATTATTCAAGCTTGAGCGTCATCATCAAGTTTTGATTGGGTTCATAGTCCTCGGTTTATTGATTTTGGGAAGTGTGGGATTTTTTGTCATTCCCAAGGCGTACGTTGCCATTGAAGTACAGTCGGAACCCTTTTCCAAACAATTTACTTTGGTTCTGGCAGACACTCAGGATGTTCAAACGGCTGGTCCGAACGTACTGACAGGTCGATTTATTGAGGTAACCCGGGAGAATACTGGCGAGTTTGAAGCGACAGGGGAAGAAAATAGGGGGGAAAAATCTGAGGGCAAGATAACCATTATTAACCACACGGGTTCAATCCAAGGACTTTTGGTTAATACTCGTTTTCAGAGCCCTGCAGGTTTGGTATTCAGAATCAAAAGTGAAATATTAATACCTCCGGCTCGTGGCGGTACACCGGGACGGGCAACAGTTGAAGCCGTCGCAGACGGAGGAGGAACTAAATATAACATTTCAGCGCCCATGAAGCTAACTATTCCGGGCCTTGGTGATGCTGGTGTAGATATGGTTTATGGCGAAGTAAACGGAAGTTTTAAAGGTGGCACGGATGATATCACTAAAATAGTATCTGAGGAAGATATCGAGAAAGCCAAAATTGAGGCAGCCACCAACGTATTTGTATCTGCTGAGGCAGAGTTAAGCAGAGAACTAAAACGAGGTGAGAAGCTTATTCCCGAACTGATTCAAAATGATGTGATCGACACAATGCCAAGTGCCAGCGCTGGCGCCAAACGGGACAAATTTGAAGTTCGGGTCCAATCCCGCAGCTGGACAATCTTAATAGATGATGAGGACTTGAAGAAAGCTATTTCTAATTCAGCTATGTTTGGATTGCCAGAGGGTCAGCAAGTTACTGATAATACGATTGATAATGCCAGCATCGAAGTAATTGAGAGTAATTTTTTAAATCACAGAATCAACCTTCTGATAAAACTGGAAGGCAGAGTGGGTCCGAGTATTAACAAGCAAGAAATCGCTTCAATTTTGGCCAATCAGGACATTGAATCTGCCAGTGGAACACTGGATAGCATGGAGGAAATCACAACTAGCTCTATAGAAATTTGGCCCACTTTCCTGACGCGAATTCCGCTTCTATATAATAATATCCGGATACAAGTTATTTATCTCGGCGAATGACATCGATACTAGGCATTGATCCCGGGGAAAAACGCGTCGGTGTGGCTGTCGCAGATTTAGACACCCGAATCATTACGCCTCTGGTAGTTCTTAAGAATAACCGGACGTTTATTAGCGAGCTCAAAAAACTTTACGATGAGTACAATTTCAATACGGTTGTTGTCGGCATACCCTTAACCAGCTCTGGTCTTGAGGGTAAACAAGCTCAAAAGGCGTTGGCATTGGCTAAAAAAATTAAATTGCAGTTACCGGTAGCAATAAAATTTCAGGATGAGCGTCATACCTCCAGACTCGCCCTGACTAAATTACAAATCACCGGCCATGATAAATCAAAGGTCGATGCCCTTGCTGCTGTCTTAATTTTGGAGAGTTGGCTGGCCCGTTCAAAATCATAAAAGTTCTTTGCTACAATACAATTATTGACATTTGATATGCTCGTTTGTACAATAGCCGTAGTTATTATATTAGCTAATGGTAATCGCTGGGAGGTGAAATGAATAAATCCCAACTTATCGAGTTAATTGCCTCAAAGGCAAATCTCTCGAAAAAGTCAGCAACTCAAGCGGTGGATATCTTTGTCGATACGGTCAAGAAGAATCTGGCCGAGAACAAGAAGGTAACCATTACTGGTTTTGGTACTTTTTCGGTCAGTTCGCGTGCAGCTCGTAACGGCGTAAACCCCCAGACTGGAAAGCCGATCACTATTCCGGCTTCCAAAGTCCCCCGGTTCAAGGCTGGCAAGGAATTACGCCATTTGGTTAAGTAACCATTTTATACTAAAAACAAAACTCCTCTCTTGCATAGAGGGAGGGTGTTTTGTTTATTATAGAGGTACATAGTTAAATCTTCAGCGGGTATCGTATAGCGGCTATTATATCTGCCTTCCAAGCAGAAGATGCGGGTTCGACTCCCGCTACCCGCTCCAGATGACATTAAATAGTTCTCTCTCATGCCGACTTTTGTGTACTTGACACGAAGGGTTCTTTGTGATATAATTGAATAATGTTTGGCCTAAAAGTTTAGAAAATATGTCAGAGTGTCGTGATGCTGCGGAGGGAAGTTTATTTAAAAATCGTTTGTTGAAATATTAATTAAGGATTGATGAAAAACAAAAATAAAAATATTTTTAGGAAGCTTAGGTCTATTCTTATTAACTCCGGTTATGATGTGGTTCTGACTGGTCGATTCAACCCTCCCCGAGACATCAGAGGGCTGAGATTTAGAAGTGTCAAGGGATATATTGCTCCAGACAGTTTAAAAATTTATATAAACAAAGCTATGCCGGTTAATGATCGAGTTATCACTCTGATCCACGAACTTCTGCATGAAATGTATCCGGTTTGGACGGAGTCTAAGGTAGAACGGGAATCAAAAAATATTTTCCAGTCATTAACAGTTCCTCAGTTGGGTTTCATTCAGTTTTTTGTTATGACTAAGCCGGAAATCAACAGAACTCTCAAGCAACAGCCATTTCATTCCCCTATCTGTTAATCCCAAGAATATTTTTAAGGCTTTACCTATTTCCGTCAGTCGCGGAAATTTTTTATTCTTGGATCGTTTCTTTTTGCCGATGGTTATTCGGTTTTAGTGAAAAGCAGATAGTATTTAATTTTTTGGATGTTCTCTGAAATTTGTATTTTAATTAGATTTCCATATTGCTTGTGCTAAATTTATAATGTACTCTACAACAATGTTTCTTTTATTTAAATGCGCTCTTGCCCCGGTAGCTCAGTGGATAGAGCATCGGTTTTCTAAACCGAGGGTCGCAGGTTCGAATCCTGCCCGGGGTGCCACAAGAGGTTTTGCCCCATTAACAATCAGCGACGGTTAGTTATTAAATATAGTTAAAGCGGTATCATTATAGTAACCGATTTTAAATTACCGCATTGCGGTGTTCATGGTGGACGTAGCTTAATGGTAAAGCTCCCGGTTGTGGTCCGGGCGATCTGCGGGTTCGAATCCCGTCGTCCACCCCACCAATATATGCTTATGAAGATTGATAAAAAAGAATTTAAGTCTGCCGTTTATAAACTTGTTAAGTTAATCCCTAGGGGCAATGTGATGACCTATGGTCAGATTGCTGCGCTGCTTGGCTATCCCAGAGCAGCCCAATATGTTGGTTGGACGCTGCACTGGGCAAAATTTGAGGATGTTCCATATCAGCGGGTAGTTAATAGATTTGGCGGTCTGGCGTCGGGCTACTCGCGTGGCGGCAGAGAAGCTCATAGATTCGATTTGGAAACTCTTGAGGGGATTAAAGTGCGCGACGACATGACTATCGATCTTGAAAAATATATCTGGCATCCGCCCCAAGATCTGATTCCCAAGATTAGATCGGCCGGGGTGCTGGAAGACATACCCTTCAAGTCCCCGTAGCTCAGCGGATTAGAGCGTTGGTTTCCGGTACCAAAGGTCGGAGGTTCGAATCCTCCCGGGGACGCCACAAAAGGAGCTTTGCTCCAATTAACAATTAGCAATGGTCAATTGCCAGTTATTATTGAAGAAATATTATATAATGACAATCAATTGAGAATTAAAAATTGTGAATTGGAAATTGCCGCGCAGCGGCCTTGGGTGCATAGCTCAGCGGTAGAGCAGTCGCCTCTTAAGCGATTGGCCGCAGGTTCGAATCCTGCTGCACCCACCATATTAAAAATTCGAAGCACTAAATCCGAAATCCTAAACAAGCACGAAGCACTAAATTTTAAACAGAAACAAGAAAACAGTTTGGGACATTGGAATTTAATATTTAGAATTTGTTTAGAGTTTAGATATTAGAATTTAGAATTTAACTTTTTTAGGCCCCATCGTCTAATGGTTAGGACGTCAGCTTTTCAAGCTGAAAACAGGAGTTCGATTCTCCTTGGGGCTACCAAATTTTCAAGAAAGTTACAAAAAGGCAAAGCAGACAAAGCTCCAAATAGAAAGACCTCTGCTATGGATGAGAGTTTTCTAAAAGGTATCAGATTATTCATGCCTGAACTACCGAATTTCAATAATCATCGTTGACAGAATTTGTTCTTTTGATACACTCATCAATGTACAAAAGTAATCTTTTGTCGCTGTTGGGATAGCCTGATAGCGAATAGGGTCGAATGATCTAACCTTGTTTTTAAAGTAAGAGGAGAATTATGAACGACGAAATGGACACAGCCCCCACGGGCGACGAAGAAAATACTGATGTTACCCCTACGGCTGATGATGCGCCTGCCGCTGATGACGACAACACTACAGGTGCAGATGGCGAAGAAGCAGCTCCCGAGGCTGCTCCTGAAACTCCTGCCGAAGAAGCAGCTCCCGAGGCCGCTCCTGAAACTCCCGCCGAAGCAGCTCCCGAGGCTCCTGCGGAAGAAGCAGCTCCCGAGGCTCCTGCCGAAGAAGCAGCTCCCGAAGCCGCCTCAGATGAAGGCGACAATAATGAAGAAAACGCAGTGTAATTTCTTCTCAATAATATAAATAAGATCCCCATTGAACTCAGTGGGGGTTTTATTTTACCGCTTGACTAGTTTAATATAATTAAGTTGTATCCTTAGAAAGCCCTGCAGTCGACTGTAATTAGTGCTGTTGGAAACGCATAGACAACTGGGAGCAGTGTTTCCTGTTTGATTTCTGTCTTGCCTTGAAAAGAAATATAATTGAAAGACCCGAAGGTTTTTCTTAAAGTTTTCTACAAAAAGCATGAATGAATATGATGTTGTTATTGTGGGGGCGGGGGCAGCTGGTTTGTCAGCTGCTTTATATACATCTCGTCGCAGATTGAAAACTTTAATTTTGTCCAAAGACATGGGTGGTCAAACTGCTACTACTATGGATATAGAAAATTATCCGGGGGTTGATTTTTCCACCGGCCCGGATCTTATGAAAAACTTTGCTGCCCAGGCTAAGAAATTCGGCGCTGAACTAGTATTGGATGAGGTAATTGGCATTAGCCGAGATGGCCAGAAATTTAGCGTTAGCACAAAGTCCGGTAAAACCTATTCAGCTAAGGCAATAATTTTGGGTCTTGGCAAGCGCCCCCGTGAATTGGATGTTGCCGGCGAAGAAAAATTTAGAAACAAAGGAGTAGTGTATTGTGCTACTTGTGACGCTCCTTTATTTAAAGACAAAATAGTAGCGGTCATTGGCGGAGGCAACGCGGCTTTCGACTCGGCGCTGTTATTATCTAAGATCGCTGCCAAAGTTTATTTGATCCATAGGCGAAACGAATTTAGGGCTGAAAATATTTTAGTTGAACGGGCTAAGCAGACAGATAAAATTGAATTTATCCTTAATGCCATAGTCGACAGCATTGAGGGTAAAGATTTTGTTGATTCAGTTGTTATTAGTACCCCAAGTGGCAAAAAGACACTGGCAGTTGAGGGAGTGTTTGTGGAAATTGGACAGATAGTTCCCAGTAGCTTCATTAAGGGTTTGGTTGAGCTAAACGATGCAGGAGAAATAATTATTGATAATGTGAACCAAACTTCGGCGTCGGGCATTTTTGCGGCTGGCGATGCCACCATAGTGCCCTTTAAGCAAATGGTGGTTTCTGCCGGTGAGGGTGCCAAGGCCGCTTTGGCTGCATACAACTATATTCAAGGGCAAAGTCTCGATACGGCTACTGCTGATCAAGGCTATATCAAATAAACAAGACATAGACACAAGGGTAAACTTTTAGGCAAATGAAAGAGGTTAATCCAGCATCCCGAATTGCTCTCTCATCGGCGGTTAGGACAGCCGTTGACATTTTGGGTTTCGATAAAACATTGGTTGAAAAATTAAACTTTCCAGACCATTTGTACGAGGATAGACTGGAAATTAAATTAGACAATGGCAAAAATTTAAAGCTCCCAGCTTGGCGGGCGCAGTACAGCAACATTCGAGGGCCTTATAAAGGCGGTATCAGATTTCACAAGGATGTTAGCGCTGAGGAAGTTGCTCTTTTGTCAGCATTAATGGCGTTTAAGACGGCTTTGGTAAATATTCCAATGGGCGGCGGCAAGGGCGGTGTTAAGGTTAATGCTAAAAATCTTTCTGATTCAGAACGCGAACGAGTTGCTCGTGCCTATATTCGCAGTTTCCATGAAATTTTGGGCTCTAAGGTTGATATTCCAGCTCCAGACATTAGTACTGATGCCCAGACGATGGCCTGGATGATGGATGAATATTCAAACATAGTTGGCTATGTAGAGCCAGGTGTGGTAAGCGGTAAGCCACAGAGCTTGTTTGGCTCAAGGGGCCGCAACAATGCCACATCTAGGGGAGGAAAATTGGTGCTTGATAAGCTGGTTACTCATCTGAATATTAAAAAAATACCACTGACAGTTGCTATTCAGGGAGCTGGCAATGTGGGCGGCTGGCTGGCCAAATTATTGGATGATGATAACAAATATAAGATAGTGGCTATCAGCGACAGCAATGGCGCTATCTATAATGCTAAGGGTTTGGATGTCGGTGATGTTTTGAAATATAAGCGCGAGACTGGTTCAGTTGAGTATTTTGAATATGCCCAGACATTGACCTATAGTGAAATGCTGGAATTACCGGTTGACGTTTTAGTATTGGCGGCTATCGAGAATCAGATCAACGATGACAATGCAGATAATATCCGCGCTAAAATAATTTTGGAATTAGCTAATCATCCGGTTACCAGCCGAGCTGACGCCATATTGGATGAAAAGCACATCACAGTTATTCCTGATATTTTAGCCAATGCCGGCGGTGTGGTCGTTAGCTATTTTGAATGGGTACAAAATAACACCGGTTTCTACTGGAATGAGAATGAAGTTGCCACAAATCTTGAGCGGCTTATGAATGAGGCAGTTACACAGGTGCTGCGATCTGCCACTGAACATGATGTTAATTTAAGAGTTGCCTCATATATCGTGGCGCTACAACGCCTTAAAAAAGCCTGGGAGTTGCGTGGTGTGATACACTAGAAAAGTTTACAACAACTGTAGCTGTTGATATGAAACTACAAAAATATACAATTTATTCAACCCCCAATTGTCCCTATTGCCGTCTGCTGAAAAATTGGCTTGTTGACAAAGGTATTGCGCTTGAGGAAAAAGATGTTTCAGTGGATATTCCTGCCCGACAAGAAATGGTCGAAAAAAGCTATCAGATGGGTGTGCCAGTCAGCATTATTCAGATGGAGGACAACGGTACAACCAAAGAAATGGTTATCGTAGGGTTTGACCAGGCCAAAATCAGCCAACTCCTAAATATTGACATCTAATTTTTCCTTAGTAACTGTTTGTTTAATGATGTCGTAATCAAATCCTTGTCGCGCCAGATAGGCGTAAATTTTTTGCGATTTTGTCTGCCAGCTTTCGTTCTTTAGTTGGCGGTATTTGTGCCGTGCCGAATTCAGTGCGGATTGCTTGTCATAATTCTCAGTGATTTTTTTTAGGCTTGATTCGATGACTTTCGGTGAAAATTTTTTGGTCATTAGATAAAGCTTTATTTGTCGTATGCTTTTACTTTCCTGTTGAGTTAGACGCTCCACAATACTATCAGCCAGTCTCTGATCATCAATTATTTTGGCGTCAATTAATTTTTTGACAGTAGCTTGGGCAACAGCTTCGTCAAATTTTGTCTTCAGTCGCTCGTACATTCTGTGGGAGTTTTTAGGACTAGCTTCCATTAATCTCAGGGCATATTCCCAGACGTTATGTGAGCTTTCCTGTTTTTCAAGTCTGTCTATAATAGCGGGTGTCAGAGTTAAACCAACTCTCAAACCCAGCTTCATTGCAACTAGTTTATCAATACCTCTGTAAAATTTGCCGTCCACATAAAGACTGGCTCGGTTGGGGTTCTTGGTCTGAGTTTTGATACTGGTTACTTCCATAATGTTATTATATAGGTATATATCCCCGTCGCTCGGTTCAAATGAAAACAAGTTTTCATTTGTCTGCTTGCTAGGCAGTACAGAAGAGGTGCTACTGTTGGATATAATGCATCTATAAAAAATCGTTACTAGAGCCAGTTTCAGAACTTATGAAAGAAAAATTCTACATAACTACTTCGATCATTTACGCTAATGCTAAACCGCATATTGGCCACGCCTTGGAATTGTTACAGGCCGATGTTATTGCACGTTGGCAGAGATTGTTGGGTAAGGATGTTTTTTTTCTGACTGGTACCGATGAGCACGGCATAAAAGTTTATCAGTCAGCTAAAAATGCTAATAAAAAACCGCAGGAATTTGTTAATGAAAATACTCAATCAGCCAAAGAGTTAATCAAATTTCTTAATATCTCCAATACTGATTTTATCCGCACGACTGACAAAAAACGCCACTGGCCGGCTGTTGCTAAAATTTGGGAACTATTGAGAGCTAATGGTGATATTTACAAAGGTAGTTACAAAGGATTGTATTCGGTGAAAGAAGAAGTTTATATCACCAAAACTGAAGCCGAATCTTCTGAATATAGGGATACTGAGATTATCGAGGTTGAAGAGGAAAACTATCTTTTCAGGCTTAGTAAATATGGAGAAAAAATTAAGAATGCCTATAAAAAATATAAAATTGTCCCGCCACATCGCCAAAAGGAGCTGACCAATTTTATTGATACTGGCCTTACCGATATTTCCTTTTCCCGCTCTAAAGACAAACTGCCGTGGGGTATTCCAGTGCCGGGTGATGACTCGCAAATTATATATGTCTGGTGTGATGCTTTGACCAACTATCTTAGTGCTCTTGGTTATCCCGGCAAAAAATACGAAAAATATTGGCCGGCAGACATCCATGTAATTGGCAAGGATATTCTCCGTTTTCATGCCATCTACTGGCCAGCGATATTGATGAGTGCTGGGTTAAAATTGCCCAGAAAGCTTTTGGTTCATGGATTTATAACTGCTGAGGGTAAAAAGATGAGTAAATCAGTTGGTAATGTTATGGATCCTCTTGAGCTGGTCAAGGAATACGGCGTTGATCCTGTGCGTTATTATCTTTTGCGCGAGATTCCGACTTTTGATGATGGAGATTATTCCAAGAAGAGATTCGACACGCTTTACAATTCAGAATTGGCTGATAAGATTGGTAATCTTTTGAGTCGGTCGATTACAATGCTTAAAAAATATTCCAAAGCTACCGTCCCAAAGCCTGCCAAGGCTGACGGGTCACCCGATTCTACATATGGCTATTCAGTTATTGCGGATCGAATGAATGCGCTGCAGATTGATAAAGCTCTTGATGAAATAATTAATATTGCACAAGCCGAAAATCAATATATCGATTCTACAAAGCCTTGGCAACTTGCTGAGACTGGTTCATCTAAGCTAAACGATGTTCTATACAATATTATCGAGAATCTTCGCCATATTAGCATCATGCTCTATCCCTTTCTGCCCGGAACTTCAGACAAAATTCGCCAACAACTTGGATTGAAACCGATTGATCCAGATAATTTTGATTTAGATAAGGAAAAACAATGGGGCGGACTTAAATTCGGACATAAGCTTGGCAAATCAGAGATCCTGTTTCCTAAAAATTAAATGAATATAATACTTCTACCATTTATTGCAGTCGTTGCTAATGCTGTCTATCTCACCATTAGCAAAGCATTCTTCAAGCGTTATACCAGGCTGACTAGCCGGGAGTTTAACTGGTTGCAGTTTGCCGGTATTTTGTTTGTACTGTTTTTGCTGGTGCCATTCTTCGGAGAATGGCCAATATCTCTTTCCAGCACTGCTATTTGGTCTCTATTTGGCGTTGGTGCTTTAGCTATTTTAGGTAACATTCTGTATTTCTGGGGCATTGACCATGAAAAAATTTCGGACATTGAACCATTTTTGCTGTTCACTCCGCTGATAACAATTCTAATCGCTAGCTTTTTTTACAGCGATGAGCGTTCGTGGGTGATCTATTTGGCGGCCTTTTTGGCCAGTGTGGTCTTGGGTTGGAGTCATATTAAAAAACATCACCTTTCATTTACTTGGGGAATAATAACAATATTAGCCTTTTCGGTTATGTATGGGTTTGAAGCCGTGTTGGTGAAGAGCTTGTTGTATGAGCTTTCTCCAATTATGCTCTATCTCCTTAGGTGTTTAATAGTCATTGTCGGGTTGTCTCTGTTCTCAAGGCCCGACTTGAGCATTGTTAAAAAACATCACCTAGCGCCCTTTGGCATTTTGGGGGGATTAGCTGTAGCTGCGATGATTACTACTTACACCGCTTTTCATCTTTTGGGTCTATCGCAGACAATCTTCATATTTATCCTCTCCCCTGTTCTAATTTATATTCTTTCAGTGATCTTTTTGGACGATCATTGGAAAACCAAAAACATTATTGCCAGCATTATCATTACAATCCTAGTGATTTTGGTAAATCTGGTAAAATAGAAAGTCATGGTACTTATTGATACTCATGTTCATCTTAATTTCCCAGACTTTCGGGAAGATATGGAGGCGGTTATTAGTCGAGCCAAAGATTTTGGGGTTATCAAGATGATCAATGTCGGTACTGATCTTCAAACCTCTCGGGAATCTATTCGTTTAGCAGAGAGATTTGGTTTCATATATGCCACTGCTGGCATCCATCCGCATTTTGCCGATAAATTTTCTGAATTTGCCGATGAGCTGGGAGTTCTGGCTAAAAATCCACAGGTAGTGGCTGTTGGTGAAATTGGATTGGATTATTTCAGGAACTTATCAACTCATCAGGCCCAAATTGAGGCCTTTAAGTCCCAACTAGACTTGGCCCTCTCGCTCAGTAAACCAATTGTGCTTCATTGTCGAGACGCTTATACCGAAATGCTGGGTATGCTTGAAGAATACTATATTCCCCGTCTGCCTGATGGCCAGATACCCGGGGTTATCCATTCATTTGCCGCGGGTTCGTCGCATTTACAAAAATTTTTGAAGCAGGGTTTTTATGTCGGAATAAATAACCTGGTTACCTATCCCAAAAATCTTTCTCTGCAAGATGCTGTAAAAATCCTGCCTTTAGATAGAATAGTATTAGAGACCGATTGCCCCTATCTGCCTCCGCAACACTTGAAAGGAGAACGATGTGAGCCCATATATGTTGCTGATGTGGCTCGCAAAGTGGCCGAACTAAAGGGAATGTCAGTAAAACAGGTGGAGGACGCTTCTGCTGACAATGCAAGAACTATCTTTAAAATATAATAGGTTGTTCCGTTAAAGATTCAAAAGACAAGTCAGCGCCAGGAACAGCGGTAATAATCAATATTCGTAGCAAAAATTTCCAGCAGGATGCTTAAACGAGAAATCAATACCCCTATATTTTGGTTGCAAGAGGCTGGTTTTTCAGCCTATTTGGTGGGCAACCAGGTTCGCGACCGAATTCTGAATATCGGAACCGATGTTTCCGATGTTGATGTTGCCACCAACGCCCTGCCCGATCAGGTCATATCTGTCTTACAAAATAACAATATTATCCCTTCGACCGTTGATGAAAAATTCGGAGTAGTTGCATTTAGATATAACAATATGACATATGAAGTTACCACTTTTCGCCAAGACATCTATACTTCTGATTTTGACAGAGTCAAGCGGTACCCAGACGCAATTAAATTTGTCCAAGTGGCGGCAGAGGATGCTCCTCGTCGGGATTTAACTATTAACGCTGTTTATTTTAATCCCAAAACCGGCAGGTATTTGGATTACTTTAATGGTTTGGGAGATATTAAAGACAAAATTATTAGAATCATAGGTAACCCTTCCATTCGGTTTCAGGAAGATCCCTTGAGGTTGCTTAGGGCGGTCAGATTCAAACATCTGTTGGATTTCAAGTATGATCCAGCCACGTTCAAGGCCATGAAAAAATACAGCCATTTAGTTAAAAAGCTGTCACCCTCTGTTATAAAAAAAGAACTGCAAAAAATTCAAGATCTGCCGGGCTACAGCAGCATCATTAAGAAAGAACTGCAAATTTTGGGACTAATTCAGACCCGATAGGTGGCCACTTGTTTTTTGGCAGACTCGGTTTTGGGCTTGATGACGTCGTTTGTAAATATGACTTTGCCGGATTGAATCCGGATGACTTGTTCTGATGGAATGATTCTACTATTGCCAAATATCCCCACAGCCCCGCCGGGGCCAATGTAATATGTTCTGACCTCGGAGCTGATTGTGTCAAAAGTAAAATCTTCTATGTGGCCAAGTTTGGTCCCATTTTCAGTTTCTGCCTTAAATCCGACCAGAACGTATTTTTTAGAAATTAGTTCAGGCAGTCCGACTATTTCTTTGGGAGATACAATAGAAGCCCTATCTCGAGCTACTATCATGTTTGGACCGTATTCAATGATGTCTGCGGGAACAATAACTTGGGGCGACTTAAACGGACTGGTTTTGTCAAGCAAAAAAGCGGCCAGGCGCTGTTCCTTGGTTTTTATCACCCAATTGACAACCCTGCCCAACACTTCACCAGTTTCCAAATCCAATATGGGCATATTTTGGATTGTACTGATCTGGCGCAAGCTCATAGCTACCTCCCTTTCCCCTCATCATTATATCGCGATATTGTATACTAAACTATGATGTCAAAATACTTTTTTAGATTAGGACTAGGAGCACTGGCTGTTGGATTAGTTTTAAGCGGCTGCTCCCTATCGAAGGCTCCTGTAAGCAGCCAGGAAGTAATGCGAAAATTTTCCCAGGCGCTGTCTGATCTAGGCAGCTTTCACTACGATGCAGAATTGGCTCTGTGGGGTAATTTGCCCAGCGGTCTGAATATTGATCTCAGCAGTTCTCGGATCAAGTTGGTGGGCGATGTTATGAGTGTCAACGATTTATCTCCTCAGTTCACGCTGCTGGCTCAGGTCTATGCCGACTCCAAAGCGGGTCCATTGAGCATTACTGGCCGGGTTATTGGTTTACAAAATTACACATATTTCAAATTAACCGATCTCCTAATTCCAACGTTATTGCCAATATCGATCGGAGCGGACTCCCAGTGGTACCGGATTAGACACATTCAGAACCAAGATAGCGATCCCAGTGTTTTGGGTTCGGGGGGAACACCGACGATTTCTCCTGATCAATTGGAGGCTATTCGGGAGCTTATTTCCAACCGTACATTCTTTAAAGTCA
This sequence comes from candidate division Kazan bacterium, assembly GCA_003647645.1. Lineage (GTDB taxonomy): Bacteria > Patescibacteriota > Kazan-3B-28 > Kazan-3B-28 > Kazan-3B-28 > B79-G16. The sequence goes on from QMNG01000002.1 coordinate 80,830, forward strand.
TCGAAGAACTACCAGACGAGACCGTGGTTGGACAACGTTCCTACCATTATTTAGTCAGGCCCAAATCAGATGTCCTAAAGCAAATAGCTGAACAATTAAGTCGGATACTTCAGGCTGATGATGTGGCTGTTGACTTTGGTGCCTTAGAAAATTATGTTGCAGATCTGTGGATCAATAAACGGAATTTTAACCTTGCCAAGCTTCGGATAGCCGATGAGTATATCTCTGAAGAAGGAACAGTTGAGTTTGACTTTAATTTGGAGATGGATCGTCACAATGAACAACTGACCATTGTCGCTCCTCAAATTTCTGAGGATATTGACGGCCTGGACTGGCTGCAAAGAGCAGGCCTGTTCTAGTTGGTATGTACTATAGTATACGGCATAGTATATACTACTGCCCGAAACAGAATTTATTATCTTTGGCGAAATCATACAGACGATGGGATATGATTGCCGGATATGCGTTCGGTTAGATATCTGGGAGCAAATGTTAGAATAAATATTGGTTTGACATCAAAAAGCCAGTAAATTAGAATCAGATACATTAAGGAGCTTCGCTCCAATTAACAATTAACAATGATCAATTACCAATTACCATCAAGGAAGAAGTTTTATTCTCTGAGCGAAGTCGAAGAGACACATTAATGTAATCCTTCGACTCACTTCGCTCGCTCAGGACATAATTAATTGAAAATTGTGAATTGAAAATTGGAAATTGCCGCGCAGCGGCTCAGGGGTCCATAGCTTAGTGGTAAAGCAGTTGCCTTTTAAGCAATTGATGAAGGTTCGATTCCTTCTGGACCCACCAGTTTTTACTTTCGGAATAGACTTTTAATTTTACCCCGCCATAAAATAATTTTATCTCTCTCGTGATAGAATAATCTTATGCGTTTATCACTGTTTTTACTTGCTTTTACACTTTTGGGATCTGGCATGCCGTCCATGAGTATAGATGCTTCATCTCCTCTTCAGGTCAGCGGTGAGATTTTGGATTGGCCGAGCTCCCCTATTTCGGTGCAGGCTATACCCAATGATCCTTATTACAGCCAGCAGTGGTACCTAAGCAGAATCAAAGCCCAAGATGCCTGGAACATTACCCGCGGAACAAATATGGTAATTGCTGTTATAGATACCGGCCTCGACATGCAACATCCAGATTTTGGCGGTAAGCTTTGGGTCAACAGCCAAGAAATACCAAACAACGAGATAGACGATGATAATAATGGTTACGTCGACGACTATTACGGCTGGAATTTTTACAATGGGAACAATAATATTGATGATTATCACGGTCATGGCACTGGCATTGCTAGCATTATTGCCGCCAATACTAACAATCGAAAGGGAACTGCCGGTATCAACTGGAATGCTCGAATCATGGTACTAAAGGCCCTTAATGAAGCAGGCGGGGGCGATTTTAACGATGTTGCCGAAGCTATCCGCTATGCCGTGGATAACGGGGCTAGTATTATTAACATGAGTTTTGGTTCGGAAATTAATACATCCATTTTGTCAAATGCGGTGGACTATGCTATTAACCGTGGGGTGCCCATGGTTGCAGCGGTTGGAAACAAGGGAAACAATAGAATATTTTATCCGGCTGCTTACCCCCAAGTCATTGCGGTGACGGCTGTGGACAAAAGCGACCAGCATCCTGATTTTGCCAACACCGGTGTCAACATAGATCTGGCTGCTCCGGGCACCGAGATCACTATGGCGGGGTTAGTGGGAGGTCCTGCCGGTCAATATGTGGTTGGCAGTGGCACATCATTTGCGGCTGCTCAGGTCACGGCAGCTGCTTCACTGATTCTTGGACGGTTTCATGGCATGAGCGCCGGCATGCTGGAAAATGTTCTTAAGGCTCAAAGCGATGTTTTAGCCAATGGTACTTCCACGACTACCGGTAGCGGGGTACTCAACATATATAAATCTTTGGTTAATGCAGCCAGTGTCGAATCCAGCAATATCTCCATCGCTAATGGCATAGTAGAGGCTAATGGTGTTGATCAAGCAACTGTGACGGTTACTATTCGGGACAGCACCGGCCAACCTCGGCCCAATCAAACAATTGCCGTCCACAGTAATGGCTCCAATCTTGTCATTAACCATACCATTGTGCCCGCAACTGGCAGCTTATTGTTGGGTGCCACCAACGCTTTGGGCCAAGTCGTATTTAAAGTGGCGTCCACCAAGCCGGGTATCCAAGAACTGACTTTTACAAATGTCACAACTCAGTCGTCTCTGGCTGGCAAAGCCCCGATTACCTTTGTATCTCCCACGAATGCTCATTATTCAATGCGTTGGCTGAGCCAAAGTCCCTACCCGGCGCTTAAGATCGGCGAAACCGGCGAGTTATGGGTGGAGGTGGAAAATAACGGCAATATGGCCTGGGTGAGCAGCCCATCGGCCGCGGTCGATGGCTGGGGACAGATTAAAATAGGCACTGACAGACCACTCGATCGCAACAGTGTCTTGCGGGCTAATTCTTGGCTAAGCAATAATCGAGCTGGTTATATGACACCAGATGTTGTGTTACCCGGAGAAAAGGCTAAGTTTTCTTTTAATATCTATGCCAGTAAAATTGGTACTTTCAAAGAATATTTTAGGCCGGTGGTTGAGTACGTGACTTGGCTTAATGATCTGGGAATCTACTGGGAAGTGAATATTGAACCAATCAACGGGTTGACCACTGAAACCAACTCCAATGAGATCGATGCCAATCCCAGTCATTACCAAGCCGCTACATTTACCCAGAGCAGCAATGTGACCTTATCTCCCGGAGATACAACTACCCTGAGCATAACTTTAACGAATATTGGCTCAGCTGTTTGGCACGGACAAGGAGCTGGCGAAAAGCGGTATGGCGAAGTTAGGATAGGTACAACTAAGCCGCATGATCGGATAAGTTTGTTCCGTAGTATGTCATGGATAAGTCCTAACCGTGTGATTAATGCCGGATTTAATGTGCCACCCGGCGGTCGATTAACTTTGGTATTTACCATTAAGGCGCCAGATGCTCCCGGAACATATACAGAAAGCTTTCAGTTGGTTTCGGAATATATTACTTGGTTTGGGCCTACATTTGATTGGACATTCACAGTTGTTTGATTTTATGGGTCTCATAGTAACTTTTTCTAATATCTTTTGAAGGATGAGTGATCACATCCAAGTTATAATTTTGGGGGTGGTGCAGGGTCTGACAGAATTTATTCCCATAAGTTCGTCCGGGCATCTTGTGGCTGTTCGTCAAATCCTGGGACTTGAGGACCAAGGTTTGATGTTTGACGCTGTTTTACATTTGGCAACTTTGTTAGTAGTAATAATTTATTTTTGGCGCGACTGGCAGGCAATGTTTTTTGCTCTGTTTGCCAAAAATTTAACCCATCGAGTTAAACAGTCCCGTCGGCTGATCGGTCTAATTATGGTTACTACGGTTCCGGCCGCAGGTGCCGGGTTGTTGTTTAAAAACTTCATAGATAACGATGCCCGATCACTGTTATCGGTTGCTGGCTTGATGATCTTCACCGGATTAATGTTTATATTACTGGAGCGTGTAGCGGCTGTTCGCAAAGATATCTTAAAACTTAACTTTTTTGATGCGCTAAGTATTGGGTTAGCTCAGGCCGCAGCGATTTTACCCGGCATTTCAAGATCGGGTGCCACGATTATTACAGGCATGTACCATGGCTTAAAGCGCGAAGCAGCTGCCAAATACTCATTTTTAGCGGCTGGCCCGGTCATTGCTATGGCCGGTCTTTATTCTCTGTGGCAGTTGTTCTCAAATCCCCAGACAGTTTCTTGGACTAATTTAGGAATTGGCTTTGCTATGGCGTTGATCAGCGGCCTGATAGCGGTTCACTTTTTACTGCAGTTTCTTCGCCGCCATAAACTCGATATTTTTGCCGGATATCTGATCGTTATCGGCCTTGGCCTAATCGTATTTAGCTTTATTTGATGCTAGAAGCAATCCAGCAGCTTGATCCTTACTTATCCGTAGCAGTTACGGCTATGTCCCCGATTCTTGAGTTACGTGGTTCCGTACCTTTGGGAATTATTGTATTTGACATGCATCCGTTGGTTGTCGGCGGGCTTTCCATCGTGGCCCTTATGATTCCAATTATCCTATGGCTTTTATTTTTGCAATACGCAGTTGCCAAAGTCAGAACTTGGCACACCAAAATAGACAGATTTTTTGGCTGGCTGTTTAAAAGAACCTACCATCGCCATAGTTCTAGTTTTGAACATTGGGGTAGCTTGGCACTAATGATATTTGTAGCTATTCCCCTGCCGTTTACCGGAGCGTGGACTGGCGCGCTTTTGGCTTATTTATTTGGCATTAAATTTGTGCGGGCAATTGCGTTCATTGCCGTTGGATTGTTAGCTACCTGCATCATTATGACAGTCATCAGTTTAGGCGGGGTGCATATTCTTGGGTTATAATTGGGGTATGAAATCTAGGGTTGTAGACGCGAGCATCACCCCGGGGGAAGAAGAACTGGATATTAGTCTGAGACCCAGGGATTTTTCGGGCTATGTGGGCCAAGATAAGATCAAGTCCGGTCTTAAAATTTCGATTCAGGCAGCCAAACAGAGGCGCGAGCCGCTGGATCACATTTTGTTGTTCGGCCCCCCGGGTTTAGGCAAGACCACTTTAGCTAATATTATTGCCAAAGAAATGGGGGCCGGTCTGAAATCAACTTCCGGTCCGGCTATTGAGCGGACCGGTGACTTGGCGGCAATCTTGACCAACCTTCAGGATGGCAATGTTTTGTTTATTGATGAGATCCACCGCTTGAACAGACAGGTGGAAGAGGTATTGTACTCGGCTATGGAAGATTATTATTTAGATATTATTGTTGGCAAGGGACCGTCGGCCCGATCTTTGAAGCTTGATCTGCCCAAATTTACGCTGATTGGCGCCACTACCCGAATTGGTCTCATCTCTTCTCCTCTACGTGATAGATTTGGTTCAAACTATCGTTTGGATTTTTATGAAATTGCTGACATTGAAAAAATATTGCAGCGTTCCTCCAGAATATTAAACGTAAAACTAAGCGACGAATGCATAAAAATTATCGCCCGTTCTTCACGTCGGACTCCCAGGACTGCCAACCGGATCCTTAAGCGGATACGTGATTTTGCCCTAGTAAAAAACAAAGGGGAAATCACGCCGGGGATCGTATCACAGTCTCTGGACTTACTGACAATTGATGAGGCAGGTTTGGATGAAGTTGATAGGAAAATATTAAATATTTTGATCAAGCAGTTTAACGGTGGTCCGGCGGGAATTAACTCCATTGCCGTGGCAATATCTGAAGAATCGCAAACTATCGAGGATGTTTATGAACCATTCTTGATCCAGGAGGGATTTATGAAACGGACAGCCCAAGGACGAGTTGCCACCAAGCGGGCTTATGAACATCTTGGCCTAGCCGAATTAAAACCTGAACTATTTTGAGCTTATGAGTGCCCTGCTATTAACTATTTCCGTCTACACTATCTTTGTTTTGTTGATTGCTGTGTATGTGGCAATCAATGCCTACAACTTAGTTAGATTTAGGCTGGACAGGTTAGAGAATGATTGTTCCAAAATGATGTTGTTTATATATCTCACAGTCGTAATTACGATATTCTTTATATCCATTATCGGGGCAACAATTTCGTATAATTTGTAAAACTATGAACCAAAATAATTCCACCCCGCCAGAGAAGCCAGAGAAAATAGAAAAGGTTTACCGCCGGCACATTTTGAATTTGCTGGTGCCAATATCTTGGTCGGTGATGGTGTTGTTGCCGTTTATTGTCGTAATTATTTTTGTATACAGGCTCGGTTATACGTCCGAACCCCTTGTTTTAATGGGACTGTGGCTGTTCGGCGGAGTGTATATCATCTTTGTGCTCAGCTTAATGATGATGCAATGGATTATCTGGTACCTGGATATTTGGGTGCTAACCAGTAATCATCTGATTGATACTCAACTGGTGTCTCTGTTTAATCGCAAGATTGCCCATATACCCCTTAATCAGATTCAAGATGTTCAGGTCGGGGTGAAGGGCTATCTGCCGGCCATTTTTCGATTCGGTGATGTTACAGTGCAATCAGCCGGCAAGGAGGGCTCTTTTAAATTAAGCTCTATTAGTAACCCTAAGGAAGCTGCCAGGAAGATCCGTAAATTATGTGAAGCTTATCAGCACCAAAATCTGGGAGAAGCCGCCCAGAAAATAATTAGGCCGACTCAATCTCTTGGCAATATATTAGTCAGCCAAAATAAATTATCTCATAGTGATCTGACGGCTGCTCTTAATCAACAACAACGAGACGGTCGCCAGTTGGGTAAAATTCTTTTGGAAAAAAATCTGATCACCCGTGAAGATCTGGTTAGTGCTCTAGGGAGTCAGTACCACATTCCCAGTCTGGATTTGTCTCGCTACGAGATTGATCCGAAAATAATTAAACGTATGTCATATGATACGGCAGTTCGATATACGGTTATTCCCATATCGCAATCCCCCGAGGCTCTGACCGTGGCGATCGCCCATCCGTCTCCCGAAACGATTGGTGAGTTGGCTGCTCAAATGGATGTTCCGCTGGCATTTATGGTGGCAGACGAAGATTATATTAAAGAGGCAATCAGGGGATATTATCAAGGAGCCAACAAGCCCGTTTCTTCTTCAGATGATGATTCCCCAACTACTTTGGAGGATTTAGGCTTGGAATAAAGTTGTTTTGGTCAATTTTAGGTTCAAACTCTTGACATTTGTAAGAAAATTTAGTATAATGAGATAACTAGCATGAGAACCTTCCTAGGAGTTAACACCAAAACAAAACTATGCCAAGTTTAATCGACAGGATAAAAAACTGGTTTTTAATCCCCCGTAACCGTTACAGATTCATTCTTGGGGCGATTGGAGTTTTTGTATTGGTGGGGGTTGTAGCATTTTCCTCGCAAATTGGCAATTTGCTCAGTTTGTTTGGAAGCAGGGCCTTTCAACCCTCCGACATTAGATGGCAAGCCGGTCCGGGGATCGAAGAGGGCGGCGGCAATCCTCAAAGTATCGTTGTTTCTGCAAATGATGGGAGCTGGTTATATTCGATCGGTGGATTAGATGCTGCCGGCGGTCATCGAAAAAACTCGGTGTATAGGATGAAGCTGGATGAAAATGGTCTACCGGGTGAATGGGAAGGATCCGGCCAAGGTGTCCCCCAGATGAATTTTCAAAGAGCTGGACACCGGCTCGTGGAGCATAACGGTTTTATTTATGCCATTGCCGGTGATATTCATATCTCTGAAACACCGGAAGTCGATCCCAATAGTCACATCATTGCCAAGGTATTTCCCCTTGCTTATTCGACAATCGAACGCTTGGACGCTAATGATCCTAGTGCCAGCTGGGAGATATTCGCCAGATTAACGGGTGTTCATTTCTTCCCCGAAGTCCTCTTAGACGGCGACTTGCTTTATGTTATTGGCGGGATTTACGGTAAAGTCGCGGGTATGGGTGGATTTGAAGAAGTGGCCAATTCTGACATTTTTAACAATAAGCCGGTGATTGGAGATGGTCTAAATGGTGTTCCCTTGACTGTCTCCGCATTTGGCACAGATGGTTTTGAGCAAAAGCTATCGCAGAGCGTCACTAACGGAACTTTTGTTACTACGGTTAGTGAGCGCTACGAAATTAATTTAGCAACTAATCCGCTCTCTTATGTAGTTGCCGAATTGGGGTTGGACGGCGGGGATGTTTGTAAAACTTCCAGCGATGACAATACTAAATGTTTGATGGACTGGAATTGGATCAGTGCGCGGGTGGTCGGCGCCGAGATGAAGATGGGCCATTTGCGGTTCAAATTGTTTGGTGATGGTGGGTTCGCGCCAGTTCCTGTAGATGTCAAACCACTGCCCCAAGGCAGGTACGGTCATAAAATATTTAAATCGGGCAGCGGCATATACGTAACGGGCGGAGCTGTATGGGCTGGTCCAATGAGGTTTCCAGCAGCATTTCCCCACCCAGAGCCAGCTGTCGTTTATCCATTTTGGCCAATTGGCGATACCACTTTCCCAAAAACTTACAATGGAGGAGACGATTCTCTGACTTATTGGAACAATGATTTTGTCGGGAATACCACCTATCGATGGAATGGGTCTGTTTGGGCCGACTGGGTTGGAACGGGGCCTGAGGCCGAGGCGAAGAACAGGCACTTGGATGGTAAATATTCTTTAAAAGTTAGCGTGTCGCAAGGTTTAGACGATCCTCCGGTCATTTCGGGTCTGGCATTTATTGGCCTTGGCAGTTTCGATAGTAGTGCCAGTAATTCAACAAACAAGCTTGTGGTTGGCGGTATCCGCAACACAAAAAATCATCTGTCAGCCACATCTGATGACTTATTATTCCATTCTACTGTCCACTACTATATGGAGTTGGACGGGGTTTCTGACAGCTTCACATTCAGTGTTGCCAGTGGCTGGACGCCGGCTGGCAATTACGGTTACAAACATTTTGGCATTGACGTAGTTGATCTCGGCAGCAAAGCAGTTGGCTTTGGCGGACAGCCATTATCTTATAGCTATCCGGGGAAAGATGGGCGAATTATTAAGGGGTGGCCACAATGGCCGCTGGGATCAAAGGCCGGAGAAACAGACACTCAAATATTTAATGGTGCGGACTGGTCGCTATCTGGCAGTCATACTGCTGACCGGGTCGCAACTGCAGCGGTGGTTTACAATAGCGGTGGAGACGAGGCGGTTATTTATCGCCTTGGCGGTGAGGAAATTACCGATCCTTGGCCGCCCAAGCTATGGACTATGCTGGAACACACAGATCCCCTCACAATTTTTAATGTCCCCGATCTTAATACCTCTAAGTTTAAATTTGTCCCGGTTGACGAAGATGGAACTGTAAGAATTGGCGGTGATAATCATGATATGGCAGCCGTGATATTCCAGCTGAACGATTTTGAGAACAATCCCATGCCCGGCATTTCTGTAGGGATTTCTACCGAGAACAATGAGGATCTAGATTTAATTGAAAAATGCATTCCTCAATACAGTGAAACCTGGGGCTGGTACTGTCCTGAAGGGGGCTGGTTCTCCGGTAGCAATCAAAATATATTGGGAACAACGGACGAAAACGGTATTGCTGAAATTTTTGTCAGATCAAAAGCTGTTATTGGCGAATCCGAATATCCAGACGGTCCAATAGTACATGATATAGTTGGTTTTTGGATTGTTGGTGGTAATACTCCGGATAATCCGACTGGGGAACACTTGTTCGGAGATCTGCAGTTATCCCGCAAGTGGACACCATTTGAGCCGAATTCAGGGGTGTATTTCTTGGATGAAAATGGGCGTCCCGAGACATCTCGCGTCAGACAGGTTCTGTCTGATAATAATGACTTCGCGGAGATAGAGGTTTTGCTTAAGGATGGCAATCCAATTACACCCCGCCCAGCCAACTTCTATGATGAATATATAAAGCTGGCTTCAACACACCTAATAACGGTGTTACAAACTGATCCGCCCAATAATCTTCCAACTGCCGATGGCTCAGCCAGGTTTAGAGTTAAGTCAGGCGCTTCAGGAACGGCTGAAATTTATGCTTGGTATAAACCGGTTGTCTTTGTTGGGGTTGGTGAAACGGAGTGGTGGACAGATTATACTCCTTGGATTTCTCTGTCCGATTATGATTTAACTATTCAATTCGCTGGCCAGCCCGGTACCCTGACCCCCGATAGTGCAGTACAGGGAGATCAAATAGGTACCTTGGCAGCCAATGGCAATGCTACTCGGTGGTTGCAGGGCGATACCACTGTAAAATTTATTAATCCGCCTGAAATTATATTTAGTCACACCGGCGGTTTCGATGAGCTGAATAAGAGCCAGTTCTATAGTTTTGACATTAATGTCGGCAGCGAATATGCAGGCGCACTGATTGATCTTTTTGTCGTCGAAGGTGAAGGCGTTCTGCAACAAACTTCTGTAACTGCTGATGCCAATGGCTACGCAACTTTTAGATACACAACGGGCCCAGCCGCTGGAATCGAAAAGATTAGAGCCACCATTGCCAATGGACAAATTAGCAAGGAACTTTGGCTGACTGTTAAACACCCCATAGATTTATACACGGTTGAGGTTAAAGTTGAACCCGATTCCCTTACCAGCGACAATCAATTTTCGATCATTAAGGCGCGGCTGACAAGTAATGAGACCGGCAGGCCAATAACCGGGACTGAGCTGAGCTTTAGCTTTTCAAATAATGACAGTGGCACATTGCATCAGCCATTCTATGACAGCACGACCGGGATTGTTCAGGCTCTATATGAGGCCGGAGCTGACGGCAGAGACGCTGAGATACTGGTTGAGGCCAAATATCTGTCCAATCTGGTTATAAAACGAATTTCGATCGCCAATAATTTTGTCTACGGTGATCCGGGCATCATCTTCAACGATTCTGATTTAACGATATTAAGCGATACCGAGCTTACGCTTGGACATGTCAATGTCAGCGATAATGCCGAGGTTGGCTTCTGGATATTTAGGGTGATAACCGTTTTTGGCGACGTTACAGAAACATATGACTACTTGTTTGAAGTGCGCCCCAAAATTGTAGAAGGTGAAGGATTTATTAACTACATCAGTCCTTCAGTCGGCCATCGGGGCATGGGTAACTTATCAGTTAATATTACTGGAATCAACACCTGGTTTAATGCCGTGGAAAACCCGACTGTCCGGTTTACTCCAATAGACGCCGGTCAGGAATCTGGCATTCAGGTTGTCTCAGTTTCGGTTGTCGATGATTTTGATCTAACCGCCGATATAAACATAGCCGACAATGCTGGTGTAGGATACTGGAATGTAGAAGTTGTCATCGGCAGCTATGTGTATGAAATGCCCGGTGACTTCGATTTCTTAATTGTGCCAGACGACCCTTCGGGTTACTTTATGAATCTTGTGGTCGGCACGTACGGCGCTGGCTGGGAACCGGGTAGCCTGCCGGCCAATGGGACAGCCACTCTTAATTTAACCGTTGCAGTCAAAAAATTTGATGTTTGGGAAAATTCGGAATACGCACTGACAGATGCAACAATTAATTCATCTATTGTTGAAGGTACGGGTGAGCTGACGCCAATCAGCCGGCTGACCACTGGTGGCCAAGCTGCATTCACCTACCAAGCCGATACTGTTCAGGGTAATGTAGAAACATTATTCGAAAGCACAATCACTGACGAGCTTGTTGAGGGTGGTGAAGTTAATCTTGAAGCTGCTGCTACCCTCGCTAAGTTGGCCACACAAATTACATTTGATATTACTGTTCCCCTTGAACACAGCCGATACAACTACCGCGACAGCGCAGAGATTCGAGTAGTGGTCATAAAGGACGGCAGCTCAGTCCCGATTATAGATGACAAATTTAGGATAGATGCGAACGACAAGATCATTGGTCTGCCCAGTGTTTATGTTAGTCCCAGTGTGGAATATCACATTTGGGTAGATCCGCCCAATCATTTGGCCGTAGGGGCCACATTTGCTGCGCCGGCGACCAGCCAGACTGTCTCTCCTGCCCTCACCTCGTACTACGGTACCCGTCTGTCATACATTGGGGATATAAACACGGGTGAACGCAACAATAGCATTAATGCTTTTGACTATCAGGCGTTTCTTAATCAGATGTTTAAGAATCTGCTTTCCCCCTCCGCTGACTTTAATGGTGATGGCTATGTCAATATCCTCGATTGGCCGGCCTTATTTAATAATTATTGGAAACAGGGCTATGTGGCGCCGTTTTCCGACTAAATAATATTCGCAAACCAATCTAAAAACCAAAACAAAAATGAAAAGTAAAAAAGTTAACCTGGCTTTTTTGTCCATCACTCTGCTGGTTGTGGGGGGGTTGGTTTGGGCGGGTGCTTGGTACATAAAGTCAAATAATAAATTGTCAGTTGCGATCAGTGCCTTTAAAGCGCCATCCACGGAAAAATTGGTTGGTCTTGATGAACTTCCCCCTTCGAATATTGTCCGGCCGTTTGTGGTTGGAGATGATGTCTATACTTTGGAACTGACTTTTGATAAGCGATATATCAGTCCGCTGCCCAGATCTTCTATCAAGGGGACAGTCCGGCTTCTTAAAAACGGGAAAGTTATCAACCAGATTCCTTCGCAGCTGACCGGAACAAACAGAGTTGAGAAGTTTGGCCAGCCAGCCAGAACTAAGATTGATCCTACAAAAATCCAACTCAATTTAACTAAGTTAAATCAGAACATACATCCCAATGTTAAGTTTTTGATCAACGGCGAAGAGCCACAGGGAGTATGCGATTATACGGCTCTCGATGAGTCCTTCCGTTCTGTTGTCAATCCGTATGCTTCCTACAGTCAAATTGGCTTTGGGGCGCAACCTCAGGCGGTGTCCACCATTCAATCGTATGTTGTATCAGCCCAAGCACTCAATGAAGGTCGTAATCTTAAGTATGGTCAACTGGATATCAGCAGCGGTCAAGCTGAGTTTGAATATGTTTTTGATGGCAAACGTATCCTCCCTTATCTCGAGTTTGAGCTTGGCACTGAACGCGGAGAGCTGTTAACCAGTCAGTCGGTTTTCTTTGAAGACCAAAAGCAATCTAGAGTTACAGTTCCAGATATCAACCGCCAGCTAAAGGGCTCCGATATATACTACGATATGGTCTTTTCTGAAAGTCGGCTTAATCTTAAAGATGAACAAACTTTCGATATTGAAATTACTTCGCGGGATACTAACAGCGGTGAAATCAACACAAATCCATTCCAGCGAGTTATACTCACACTTATTCCGCCCGCGCAGATATTTGAATTGGAGGAGATTAGACAAGAAACACGATATGATGGATCTTCTGAGTTGGCGCAGTTCTTTTATGGACATGTCAATCTAATTAGACCGGGACATTTCATACACACGGATGAGCTGGCCGACTATTATGGGGCTATGGTCGGTCGTTATATTCCTCACCGCTCAATGTTTCCCAATAGTCGTCTCTACTATACCAACGACTGCGAAATCGACCAGTCGTTTGCCGTTGAGCTTGATCTAATCGACGGTTATGGACGGGTTGAGTTTTCCTACTCCGGTAGCCAGGAGTGGCTGCCGTACCTGACGTTTCTAGTCCAGCCGACCAACTACTTTTTTGAGTACGCCGGATGGCAGGATGGCGAACCTCCACATCAGGGTGCATTTAGCGGAATTTACCTGGGAAGCTTATCACTGTATGAGCAAGAAGGAATATTAGGCGATATTAAATCGATGTATCGTGAAACAGAAGATATCATTTATCCCCCGCTGGTGGATGAATCGGGCAATGATGTTCATGCTTGCCCCAATTTTACTTGGGCTACATCGCGACAAGGTTGCTACAAACTTTACGGAAATGATTGGATGGATGAAGATGAATTTCAGCAGTTTATAAATAGTGTTTATACAATAGCCAGTCTGCCAATCGGTTCAGTATCGTTGTCATCTTCTTTGAGTATTTGGTGGTGGTTCATATTGTTACAGATATTTATTGGGCTTGGCGGCGGTTTGATCCTGAGACAAAAAATAAAATTACCAAATGGAAAAAATAAATAAACAAATCTTAAATCGCAAACCATTCCCATGGTCCAAAATTGGGCTGGTTGGATTAATACTTGCATTTAGCATTACGCTGCTGTTTTGGTGGTTGAAGCCATTCTCGTTCTCCGGCCGTGCCGGCTGTGTCGTAGATGATAAATCAAAAATCTATGCGACTGCTCCCAAAGTTGCCCATATGTATGAGGGCGAGCTACTTGAATATCCACTATTAGACGACGGCAGTTTTGTTCCCTCCAACACTGTTATAAAGCACCAAGCCGTCGGTCATGAGTATGCGTTGCGGGTTTCCTTCGAAAAACCGTACATCAGCCCGGTCCCCGGTTCGTCAATTAAGGGCGAAATCCAGCTGTTAATGGACGGCAGGCCCATTATTAATATTCCCAGAGATAGTTCCGGCAACCTGAACTTGAAGTTGCCGCAAATCGCAGTTCATATTGACGGAGTTGGCATTCAATCAAAAATTAGTTATCTCGGTCAATCCAACAATATTGTAGTTTCTTCTACACACAACCCTTTTCCCATAACTCAGATTTATTCGCCCCAAGCTGACCCTCTGCCAAATGTGACTATGATTGGCAGCCGCTTGCAGGGATATAAAGCTAGCTATATAGATCTTTCACGCGGAAAGGCAGAGATTGAACTTTTCTATTTTGGCGAGAGAACTGCCCCGTATATTTCACTGAGGTTCAATGATCGTTTTTCCTCAATGGCAACTACAAAAATTTTATGTTTTGAAGATCAGGCAAATCCAAGAGTCAGTTCTCCCAAAATCGATACCCAAGCCAAGGGTGAGTTCTATTACGATGTGTCAGTAGTCCCCGCTTCTTTGCAGTCAGGCCATCAGCAGGACATTAAGATAAGTATTGTCGCCAGGAATTCAAGAACAGGACGTGTTGACACTAACCCCTATCAACGGGTTAATATCTGGGCGTATCCGCTTATAAAGCCGGAGATTCGCAGCCGCAGTTCTTCAATCAGCCAATCCGGTCCCGGAGTGAGATTTCTTCGAGAGCCTCGCGGGGTATTTATTCTTGAAGATACCCATAACCCCAAAATCAGTAAGCTGCAAATTAAACAAGCCGCCGAAAACAACGGCGATAACAACGGATTGGAGCTTGATTTAATCAAGGGGCGCGGAACAGCTTATTTCAATTATGGTGGCACCGATCAACTTCCCTCTACTCCTCTTACATTCGTTGTTCAGCCAACTAATTATGCCATTGATAGTGCGGTGTCAGCGAACGGTAATGTAATGCCGCATCGGCTCGAAGCTAAGATCGAGTATCCCAGTAAACCGGCAGATTTCATTCAGGGCCCAGCCGGCAACCGTCAAGTTATTAGCTCTAGCTTTCTGTACCGAAATTGGATGGACGATGATTCTCTCAGATATGCCGTGTACACGATCAAATCATTGAACATTGGCGGTCCCAAAATAAGTTTAGAGCCCAATGTTTGGTTCTGGATCCTTGTTAGCCAAATAAGCAAACTTATATTTGCCGGCGGATTAATCTGGTTGCTGGTAAGGAAACATAGAAATAAATATGAAACGAGCAACTAACAAATACTTACCTAGGCCACGGCTGATGCTGCCACAAGCCCAAAGGTCCAACCTCAGTTGGATAGCGATCGGATTGGGCGTAGCCGCCTTGGCGGTGATCATCTGGGTGCTGCTGTTGCCACCCCGGTTAACCCCTCCCCCGGTTCACATTTACGATGGTGAAAATATACGCTATGAGCTGCGTCGGGGCACCTATGTTCAAGTTGACGAAACTAGAACTGCCAGCGTTGGGTTGGCTGAATATAGTTTGGAATTAAATTTTGACAAACAACAGATTAGTCCGATGATTGGCTCCAGTCTCAAAGGCACTATTCAATTGTTAAATAATGGTGTGTCGGTTGACCAAATGCCGGAGTCGCTCTGGTCCCAAGTATCCAAAAGTGAGACTCCAACTCCCAGAGTTTATTTGAAAACCTATGGGGTCTATGGCTGGGGATGTTCAACCTACCAGCCACAGATGGCAATTCTTGGTGAAACTGAATCGGGTCAATTAGCGGCCAAGGGCTTAAGTTCGTCGCTAAAGACTGACTGGGATGCGTGCGGGCCAACAACTAAATATATTTCCATCAAAAGGTACAAAACCCCCGATCTATCTTCGTATATTTACTCTCCGCAGGCGATTCAGGTTTTGGATGAAAAAAATAATCTAGTTTCGACTTATCTTGATCTCAGCCAAGGCCAAGCTGAATTTGAGTTTGTATATCAGGGCGGACGTTATGCTCCCTATTTGGAGTTTGAAATATTCAATTCGCTGCAGCAGGATATCTACACTCGCAAAATTGTTCCATTTCAGGACCAAAAACAATCAGTAATTGACGTAGCCGATCCAACGATTCAAAAGGGCAGAATTAACTATCAGGTTGAATTTAGCAGCGAGGCGTTGACTGCTGAACAGGAAGAAACTATTCGGATAGATATTACGGCTCTTGACAGTGCAACTGGCGAAGTTCACGATCTTCCCTACCAGCGCGTGAAAGTGTGGGCCTATCCTTTGGCATACTATGTCAAGTACACTCAGCGTTCGTTTGTGCCTTTTGACTCTCTGTTTGTTGAAAAAGGAATTCTGGAGCAGCCGGGTGAATTTATTGGAGATCTGACAAATGGCAAAGTTGATGATGCCATTGTTGATTCTAACAACAGGCATAAGACATTGCTCTATGACAAAGGCGAGTATATTGAGGCTGACTTGATAGACGGTAAAACTAGTGTTTATTTCAAGTACAACGGCAAGTACCGCCAGTCTCCCCATTTAGCATTTGTGGTCCAGCCCGCCAATTACGATTATGAATACACTATTGAAAAGCTTCAGAAATTTGGTGGCGATGTTTTTTCTGGAAAGCAGTTTATTTATCCGGCTGCTCCTCTTACCACGCCTAGATATTCAACCGAAATGCCTCCTCGTCCCGACTGGCCGGACGATATAGAAGATATTGAATTTTTGAAGGGAATTGATTCGGACTACGTATTTTTGTATGAACAATGGCAGCGTAATGATGCTGTGGTCAACGAAAATTATTCAGTAACAACTTTGCCGATTAAGATCCCCAAAGGGACGGCAGAAAAAATAAACTGGCTGTTTATTTGGCGCAGCTGGATGTGGTTGGTAGCTCCGGCTATTGCTGCTGCAGTTGGCCTCATTTTGTTTTATATTGCCCGCCGCCGCAAAGTTAATATTTTCAGCCAACGCGGCAAACGGATCGCCGCCAATCCACGAATTGGGCATCTCTCTCTTTTGTCCAAACGCGGAGTAATTGCTGTTGCGTTTGTGGCCGCTGCGGCAATACTGGTTTTTGCAATGGTGGTAAACTACGACACTAGTTTGGCTGAACTGCCTGATGCCGGGCTTAAGGACAGTTTTCCCCCGGCTAACCAACAGCAAGCAGGCCCTAGCTCTGGTTATCGATTGGATATTAGTTTTGAGAACGATATTCTTAATCCTTATCCGGGTGGCATATCCAAGGGTGTTGTTCGGGTGCTGGATGCCAACGGTCAAATCTTGCCGGTGGACGGAACAGTTAGTTTGGTCGAGGGAGTAATTGATTTTGATTTTAATATCCGTGAGACTCGTCCAGTTTTGCGCCAAACCGACAGGCGCAGCAACTACGGTGAAATTCGTGGTTTAGAAAGTATTCGCCGGGAAATTATTGATCCCGCTGTAATTGAATTAGTTAAAGAAGAAAATAACTCTGCAGGGATATTGGAAGGCATCCTTGAGAACAATACAGATTTAATTGGCGGGGATCAGGCAGCCGATGCTGTTCGGGATATTATTGGTACGCTTACCGACATTATTGATGAGTACTACGTTATTCCAGTTGAAGTAAAACCCAGCACCGATTTCTGGGAGCCGGGCTGCTCTGTCGATGTATTTTCGGGCCGTGTTAAATGTAGCGAAGTGCTGCTGCTTCATAATGGCGTAGCTGAGTTTGAATATATCAGCCACGGGGTCCGGTATCCTTACACAACCTTCTCAGTTATGGCCCGTGAGGTTCCCTCCCAACATCTAAAGATCTATAACCAAATTAATTATGAGTCGTATGCGCCAGGTCTGGCCATAGACAACGAGGAAGCGGCCAGTGCCTATCGGCTCGCCTCGTGGGGCATTGACAGAGATTTCAGACAGTATCAGGAAGACCTTGCCCGAAATGATTACTCGTTGCCTCCTGCCTCAGTTTGGACGCTTAAATCAGTTCCTTTCGGCCGATATCAGGATTTTACTCCTCCGCTTCCCGCTGATGATTCCATCCAAACCAAAGTGGATTATTACTATGAAATTAAATCCAGTGTCGCTAAGCCCGAGTTAACCGAGGGAAACCGTTTCCAAATCACCATTGTACCCCGGGCTTTGGCCGGCAGATCGGTTCCCAGCAATATATCTAATCGCGCCATACTAACTATTTTGCCAAGCTATGATCCTGTGGATGACAATAGTGATGATGCGACTGATGTGAAAATATACGCCGCCAAGCTGGCCAAGCCGGGGAGCGGCGAATTGGTCGAGGAAATTAAATTGGTCCTTACTGATAAGCCAGTTACTGTCGATCTTGAGTTTACCGGGGAGGCGTCAATCCTTCCTTACCTCAAATTTAATCTTAAAGTGTTCGGAGTTGAAGGGTATCCGGAATACATGAAATTTGATGATCAAATATATAAAGATTCAATTCCACAAGCAACACTAAATACAGTGATTCGGAACCAATCGCCTTATTATCGCGTTGAGAGTCCGGAAATTATGACTATTAGCGCGTCGGTTCCCCTGCGGACGGCCAATCTTTGGGGAGTTATTAAATCGTCTGATGTTTATCATTTTGGCTGGTGGTTCATTGCCTCACAAATTATTCAAATACTTGCTGCCGGTATGATGATTATAATCTTTAGAAAACGTCGGCGCAGCCGCCCGAGATCGAACCATGAAAAAGAAAAATAACCCAAAAATCATTCTGGCTGTCATTGGTCTACTGATTGTAGCTGGCTTGGCTGGATGGCAACTTTATCCTCGGTCTGTGATTATGGCCGAAGATAGAGCGCTGGTTAAACAGACCAACGAGCATACTTATGAGTTATTGGTCAAATTTGAAAAGCCAATTTATCACTCAATCATTAAGTCATCAGTTCGAGCTGAAATATATTTATTGGAAGACGGCCAGCCGGTTAGCGAAATACCGGAAGAGTTCGGCAGTGATCTGTCACCGGTTCATCTTAACATTACTCCCATAGAATCTAGTGCTATTAATCGTGAAGCTAATTCAAATGATTGGAAGATGATGACATATTTGCGCTCACCCCAGGCCCAATCCGAATGGAAGTTCGATTATCTTAACGGTACCGACACTCTGTCGGGAACGCTGGGATTGGCGGCCAAATATACGCCAGTGTATAACGTTTACCGCCGGGAATTTACTAATGGCTACGCTGAGTTTGAATATATTTATGGGAACGCAATGAATGTTCCTGATGTTCTGTTCGAAATCGAAGCTGTATTTTTGGGAGGCTTCGGTAAAATTGAGCGGATTATCCGCTTTGACCCCCCTCCCCTCCCTAATGAACTTGTTGATGCCAAAGTAATTTCTGCGGGAGATTTTTACTATGATGTTGAGATTATTCCAACATGGCAAAACACCACATACAATCTGTATTACACCTTTACTGAACTAGAAAAGAGCAAAATGTGGTTTGAAAAAAAGAATTTGGATGAATACTATGATCAGCTTGTTAGAAACATTCCCGAACGTGTTCTGAAAATTAAAATTATATCCCGCGACAAAGCTACCGGCGAGATAAATACCAATCCTTATCAACGCGTTAAAGTTGAAATGGTTCCGTTGTTCTATGTTGATGCCGAAGATGATACTCATTTTGAATTTCCCGGCCGGCTAGTTGGGCAGTATAGCCGGAGTGTAACGGCAATGCCCGACTATGCAGCCGATTTAGGATTTACCGGGCTGATCGAAACTATGCAAGATGTCTACTTGTCTGGGATTCTTAACTCTCGCGGCGAGTCCGTCAGGGTTTTCGCCAATGGCAAGCCCGTCGTCGGCTATGACCCAGTCCACTGGTTTGCCTACCATTCAATTCCCTCAGGCAAACATACTGATCCATTCCGCCGAGTGCAGCTGGATGTTGATCTTGTAGACGGGGTCGGAGAGGTTGTGTTTAATCCCAATCTTCAGTATGCCGATGCCAACGTTATTACCCAGCGGGTTATCGAAGACGGGGGTAGCGAAGATATGGCTCAAAAAATTATTCGTAACGCCGGCATTAACGAAGCTGTTAAGAATAAAAGTATGCCACAAGTAATCATTACAATCAGACCCGAAAACTATAATCTTCGGGGATATTCAAAGTGTGGCCACCGTTTAACCAGCAACACCCTGAAATCTATTCCAACGGGGAGTTATCGTGAACAAGCAGAAATTTGTCTGCCGGATAAAGCTGCGTCGCAGCGAGACAGTGAATTTTTGTATCAAAAGTGGATGGACGATGAAAGTATCAAAGAGCGCGTCTACACGGCGGTGGCTTTGTCGCCCGATGATCTATTGCGCTCCGATGTACCCATAGAGCCGCTGGCACCAAAACAAGTAATTTCATGGATACTAATATTGGCCGTTTTGTCACAAGTCATTCAGGTGATCGGAGGCAGCGTTATATTAATTGTTCAAAGGCGCAAACAGAAACGCAACAAATTATGAAAAAAAATATGAACAACAAAATGATCTACATAGCAGCCAGCTTTATGGTTATGCTGTTGCTGATGGGCGGAGGTGTGCCAAGTATAGCTCAAGGACTTTTGGCATCTTCGGGCCCCTCTGCGGCGGCCTATTCACTTAGGGTGGCATTTGACGAACCGTCCATTAGTCCTCTTCCGGGATCAATTATTTCCGGTCGAGTGGTCCTGTTGCAAAATGGAGAGCCGTCCAAGTCAATTCCGGCGGACCTATGGCCGGACAATGTCCGGGAACAGTTCACGCCGCAACTTGATATTAAAGTTGGAGGTGTGCGTAATGTTTATTATTATCGGGGCGAGTATGAATATGGACGAGAATCTTCCCAGCACCGGCTGGCGGTCAGCGAGTCTGCTCTGCTCAAGACCCAGATATTTTCCCCTCAGGCTACTAACCAGTGGGACTACCCGATTAATGGGGACAAATTTTTAGCCACGTTGGATTTCTCGTCTGGCGATGCTCAGTTTAGCTATGTCTACGGCGGCGGGGCGGTTGGTAATAAGCTTACATTTGATTTTACTGCTCGCTTCTTTGATACAAATGTTTTAGCGTCAGAAGTTTTGCCATTTGGCAGCGGTATAGACGACATCATCCGATCTCAAGATTTAAATCGGCAGGTTAAAGGTAATTTTTATTATGACGTGAGTTTTGATACAATTTCAGTCAACAAAGACAGGCAGCGGCATGTAAAAATTACCATCACGGCTAAAGAAACACACAACAATCAGATCTATGATAATCCCTATCAGCGTGTGCGCGTGGTACTGCGGCCTATTCGGGTTGAATATGATCCCAATGCCAGAGATTTCATTGCCAAAACTACATTCTATTACCCCGGGCAGTTCCGCGGCACGAAACTTTTTGTAAATGAGAAAGCTAATTGGGCCAAGACGGCCGTTTACCATTCATCCTATAAGCTGCGTGATTATCCGCAAAATGTCAGATCCGAGCCCTATGAAAATAATTTCAATGCAGTTGAGCTTGACTTAGTCAACGGCAAAGGCGAGGTTTGGTTTACCTACGAGGGTCAGCAGGGGTTTGTTCCCTATGTCTCTTTTCGAGTTTCCCCAACTGATTACACTCGAGGTAATCGTCAATATGCGTCAAACAGTACGTCGTACAGGACCAAATTAGAGATTCCCCGTCGGCCGCCGGACTTTGTGATGTTGTACGGCACATGGATGAAAGATGATTCGTTGGCTGAGAGAGTTTTTACGATTGCTTCCCTGCCGATTGCCAATCCAGCCGCTAATTACGTTCCTCCGTCATTGGGCAGTCCAGTTGAGGTAATTCTGGAGGACATTGAGAATAATTCACTGAAGCAAAATTACGATGCTGTCCAGCCGCAGACCCCGACTACCGATGGGGATGAATTGCCGCTTGCCAAACACAATCGGCAGGCAATCTGGTGGCTCATTGGTTTTCACATCAGTGTGGTCTTACTTGGCGGAGCATTAATCTTTATACTAAAAAGGAAAAGAAAGAGTTATGGAAAAAACTAGCTCACACTCAATCACTTTCAGGATACTACTGTCTATTATTTGCGGCTTTGTTGTTTTGTTGGTCGTTATTTGGTTCTTTAAAGAAGATATTGATCTAGCAGTTGTTCCCGAATCTATGGCCAGTTCTGAATTAAATATCTCATCTGTGGCCCCGGACAAAACTGATACAGACGACCTTTTGCCGTCGCAGGAATATGCCCAAAGTTTGTTGAGTGATCCCAGCAATTTTGACACCAAAAAATTTGAGCAGATGCTGCCGGCTCAGTCGTTGATGCACAGCCAAGATATGTTTTTGATGGGCTTTTAGTGAATGTCCAGCCCTCGGCTATTTCTTTTTAGACTTAGCCGCCGGCCCAGTCGCCGACTTAGAGAGTCTCTGGACTCGGAGAGAGGGTCTCTTGGCCCGGAGGGTAATATTGGCCTCGCGGATGTAGATGGGCAGAACTTGTTTAAAAGTTTTCGGTAACTTGGCGTTATCCAGCATGGCCTCCATTTTGTCGGTTCGGCTAAGGTTAGGGATAAAAATCGTTCCGGCCTTTTTTAATTGCTCGTGGATTTTGGGAATGAGTTCCACATCATCTACATACACTCTGTCCCCCGCCTTAATTTGCCTGTTCAGATTATTGGTTGCGATTAACCGTGGTTTGTTTTTGTTTTTTTGGATGAAAAGTTCATTGCGTTTAGCATCGAGAATGATCAGATCAATTTTAGGATAGAATTTTTTGATAATATCAAATTCGTTCACACCCAGCACCGGAATACGCAACCCAAAACCAAAGCCGTTGGCAACTGTTATGCCAACTCTTAAGCCCGTGAACGAGCCCGGCCCCAAATTAACCACTACTCCCTTAATTTCTTCTTTGGTTATCTTCACAGATCTTAAGAGTTTCGCAATCTGTGGCAAAAGTTCCTCGGATTGGTTGCGCCTGGATTCCCAAGTAATAACCTCTCTGTTAATTCCAATAGCGGTTTCTGGTCTGCTGGTGTCGATTCCCAAAATATTTTTAGCTACAGCCACAACTTTTTGTATTCTTGAAGATATATTTTTTCGTTTCCGGAAATTTAAACATAAATCCCCGCGATTTTTCACTTTGGTATTTTATCTCTACCCAAATCGTATCATCCGGCAGATATTTTTTTATCTTTTCCGGCCATTCAATTGCTGTAACCACATCGCCTAATACATCCAAAAGACCAATACCGCGGATGTTGCTTCCGGTGCGGTACAAATCAAAGTGATGAAAATTAAACTTCCGTTTAGGTACTTCATAAATTCGCTCCAGCACAAAAGTTGGGCTAGTGATATTGTCCTTTATTCCCAAACCCTTGGCTAAACCTTGGGTGAAGCTTGTCTTTCCACTACCAAGCCCGCCCATAAGCGCGAATGTTTCATTGCCCTTTAGATTTTTCCCGATCAATTCACCAAGTTTGTGCGTTCCTGACAAATTTGTGGTAATAGTTTGAATTTTCATAAATCTTCTTGTTTCTCCATACCCAGAATACTATAGCGGCCTTAGCAAAACTAACCAATAATATACCCCACCAAGCGCGATTATGTAATCCGCTGGGCGGCAGCTCAAATAGAATTGGGGCTGCCGCGATAGGTTCATCTTCTTCCTCTAATACAACTATGTTCGGTGCTCCCGGCGTCGGTGGGTTAGCCCACGTCCACCCACCGTCATCCATCAACACATAAGCAGCACCTTTTGGCGCCTTGTCGGGATAATTAACAAAGTCAATTTCATTGCCAGAAGGGTCCAATAGCATCAGCGATTCTCCGCCGCTGTTATTGAGATGAATATCAGAAACACTTTGGACAATAATTACATACTGATCGGGCCTAATAATAGAATTGTTTACAGATTGAATGGCGAGTTGAAAATCATTGATAGTGTAAATTTTTCCACTGGCGTCTTTCAGTTGCCACTGCGACAGATTAATATCTTTGCCAGCCAAATTGTGCAATTCAATAAATTCGTCGCCTTCGGATGGATTGGGTAGAAGTTCGCAAATAACAATATCTCCGGCTTCAAATTGGATTGTATTGAGTTTTTCATTGGTGATTTTGTCCTTTTCATCCAATTTAAGCTTGGGTTCTGGTTCATCTTCAGGCTCGGGCTCGGCTGGCTGGGTTTCTGTCAGCACATTCGAACCATTGGGGGTCGGTGTTTTGGTCCACAGCCAGCCCTCCGGGAAGCGGGCCAAGGTCATTCCCTGCTGAGCCTTATCATAATTTAGCTCATCCAAGATAAAGTCATTGGGCTGAATTAGATGGACCGAATCGCCGCTGTCATTGAGAGTAATTTTGCTGTCAGGTTTATAAATTATGAGGAAACTTTTAGCACCGATGGTTTTATTTTCAAAAATATAGGGGTTTGAACCTCCGTTTACAATGTCATCAAGCTGCCAGCCGGACAGGTTGATAGTTTTATCTCCAAAGTTATATAGTTCAATGTATTCGTCGTTGCTGGTGGTATTCGGTTGCGGATAAATTTCATTAATTCGAACAGTTGTGGTTAGATCATACTCCGGCGGCGGCTCTAGGATTGTAATTGCAGAGGGCAGAACGGCTATTTTCCCATCAGGATTGGTAAGTTGAATGTCCCATTCGCCGGTTTGGGCTCCAGCAATGTCAAATTTTACATAATCGATTAACGAATCCGATACCACATTTACCTCGACGCCGACGCGGGTGGCAGAATCTCTAATTAATTTTATCTCGGGTACAGGATCAATGCTGAAATTTGTGCCGACTATTTCTTCAACCTCAAATATTTCGCCGGCCTCGATTTCATTGGGAACAACAGATGCGATTGTGGGCGGGTAAGTCAGTTCAGAATTATTAGCTGCCGGTGTAGCTAAATCCAAAATACCTTCATCAAGGTTAACGGCTGCCACGGCGTCGTGCCAAGAAACAAAATCAGCATCTCGCTCCATCGAAGTTTTTAGCGCATTGTCTCCCGCTGGTGGAGTTTTACCGTCACCGGCAACATCAACCAAGTTGTTGGGGTTGGAAAAATCGCCGGAATACAGCTTAATTTCAAGCGAAGTATTGGATAAAGTGATTGAACTGTTTACTAGATCTGGTTCAATCGCTAAAACAGAATTTTCAGCACCAAAATTGGCTATTACAAAATATCCCCCTGCCTCAAGGCTGGTAGCATCAGGAATAGTAACCATTAATTTTTCTTCGCCTGTGTTTTTGGTGATTTCCCAATTGCCAATATCGACAGCTTCAGCCGTTGGATTATACAACTCTATCCATTCGTCTTGAGTGCTCATGGAGCTGCCTGCCCATGCCAGCTCATTGATGATGACATTAGGAGTGTTTTGGGCAGAAGTTCTTGTAACCAGCCAAGGTGACACAAGCAAAGCACCTATCGCAAGGCCAGCAACAAATTTCACAGCTCTTTTCATCCCCCAATTACCTCTTAATTATTATTTTTAGTGTATATGCTTTTGAAGCGTATACACAACAAAATATTGATTGTAACCGATAGTGGGCAATCCAAACAGACGTGGACAACAAAAAGTTGGCGTCTAATACGGAAGGATTAACGCTTGACTTGGGCTGATTTTTAAGATAAGCTAGGCGTGATTGGGCTCTTGGAATTACTCTATTTTTATCCCAATCAACCATATAATTTTAAAGTTTTCAGGTTAATGGCCTTACTTTTGTCGTTGTTAATGGGACCTATTGTAGAATACTTTGATGTTTTAGAGCAGCCGCTTAATGTTATCGGTTTCTCGTTCTTCTTTTAGGATTTGCTGAATTAAACAAGCCAGAATTTGCCTTGTGACAGGGGTATAAGTGGCCGTTTTCCTGATATTTCAGGAGACAATATGTCAAATATCATAATCGGAGCTATAGCCATTATCGTTGGAGCTGGTTTGGGCTACGGACTTCGCATTTGGCTGACGCGACAAAAAATTGACAATGCTGAGAAGGAAGCCAATAAAATTTTAGCTAAAGCCAAAGAAAAACTGGCCGGGGCTGATGCACAAGGCAAGGAGCTGATTCTGAACGCCAAAGAAGCAGCCTCCAAAATTCGGGACCGTATAGACAAAGAAGAGAAGGAGCGCCGTCGCGAACTCAGTGATCTGGAAAAAAGGCTGATCACCAAGGATGAAAATCTGGACAAGAAGATGGAGGATCTGGAAAGGCAGAAAGAAGCCATTATCGCCAAAGATAAGGAGATATTGGAAGTCCGGGAGGAAATTCTAAAAATTCGTGACAACCAAAAGGCCAAGCTGGAGGAAATCGCCAAACTGACCGAAGCTAAGGCTAAAGAACAGCTGTTTGCCCGCCTTGAAAAAGAGTACAAGGAGGAGGCGTTGAAGATGATCAAAGATATCGAGGCCGAGGCCAAAGAAACTGCTGATGACAAAGCCCGTGAGATTATTTCAGCATCAATTCAGCGCTATGCGGCCGAGGTAGCCACTGAGGGCACCACTTTTTCCGTGGCGCTGCCTAGTGACGATATCAAAGGTCGGATTATAGGCAAGGAAGGACGCAACATTCAGGCATTCGAAAAAGCTTCGGGTGTAGATGTAATTATTGACGACACTCCCGATGTGGTTACTATTTCTTGTTTTGATCCCATCCGCCGGCACATCGCTAAGCGGGCGTTGGAGCGGCTGGTCAAAGACGGCCGGATCCAGCCGGCTCGCATTGAAGAGGTATTAGAAAAAGCTGAAGCCGAGATAAACCAAGAGATAAAAAAGGCTGGTGAAGCTGCCGTCATGGAACTTGGCTTGACCGGTTTGCATCCTGACTTGATCAAGATTATCGGCCGGCTGCAATTCAGGACCAGCTACGGACAAAATATTCTTAAACATTCGATTGAGACGGCCCATCTGGCTGCCTTGATGGCCCAGCAACTGGGGATGAAAGATATCCGTTTAGTGAAATTGACTGCGTTGATGCACGATATCGGAAAAGCGCTGGATCATGAGTATGAGGGTAGCCACATCGAATTGTCTCGCGATATCGCCAAGAAATACGGCCTGCCTGAGGAGCTCATTCATGCTCTGGAAATTTCGCATGAAGGTTTTGGCGGTCCCACTACGCAGCTAGACTTCATTACCATGGCGGCGGATGCCATTTCGGCCTCTCGTCCGGGTGCCCGCCGGGAATCAGCCGAAAACTTTGTTAAAAGGCTGGAAGATTTAGAGAAAATTGCCACCAGCTATGAGGGTGTGGCCAAAGCCTATGCCATTCAGGCTGGCCGTGAAATACGGATTATGGTCCAACCGGACAAAATTGACGACTTAGCTGCCGCTAAAATGGCCCGCGAAGTTGCTCGGCAGATAGAAAAAGAGATGACCTATCCCGGTCAGGTAAAGGTTATGATTATCAGGGAAACTCGGGCCGAAGATGTTGCCAAATAGGATTGACGCCCATCTCTATTTTTAGTTTAATAGTCAGGTACCCGTATTTCGGGTGTTGGCTGTCTTAGTGATAGCAGTTAATGTACCTTTAATCCAAGATGGGAGGAATTATGCCGAGTGACTCGAAATATAATCCAAGGTTCCCGGACCCTCCGCCGAAGGCCCAGTGGCAGGAGTCGGGCAGTTTGTCAGAAACAGCGCCCAAACGATTTGTCTGCAGCAGATGTCGAGGTCCTTATTGGGGTGATAGGGCGCTTGAGTTTTGCCCCCGGTGTGGGGCAAAGATGATCAATGCTGCCCCGAGGAAAGATTATGCCAGAGGTGGCAAATCAAGCGCGGCCTAAATTCCCCGGACCATCTGTTCTTAAAATCGCCCCGTGCACCAGAGTGTGTACGGGGCATTTTTCTGGCTTTCCAATCTTCTTTTGTCGCGTATGTTAAGATAAAAACCAGACGGCTTTTTATAATCCTATGATAAAAACGAAAAAAACCACTCTCAAGAACAAGTTGCGCATATTGGTTTCGCCGATGAAATCAACAGAGGCTGTTACAGTGATGATTTTGTGCCGAGCCGGTTCGCGCTACGAAACAAAAAAAATCAATGGCATAGCTCACTTTTTAGAGCATATGTTCTTCAAGGGTGGCGATCGTTATCCTACTCCCCGCTCGGTATCAGAGGCAATTGACGGCATCGGGGGTGTTTTTAATGCTTTCACCGGCAATGAATATGTCGGTTACTACGTGAAGGTTGCCAAAGAAAAAATAGATACCGCTTTTGATGTGCTATCTGATATGCTCGTCAATGCCAAATTTGATAAAGACGGATTAAATCGCGAGCGGGGCGTCATCCTAGAGGAATACAATATGTACGAGGACCTCCCAATGCAAAATATCGGAGATACTTTTGAACGGATGTTGCTGGGTGATCACCCCTTAGGCTGGCCAACTATCGGCTCAAAGTCAGTAATTAAGTCAGTCAAGCGGCAGGATTTCATCAACTATCGCAAAAAGTTATATACTCCGCCGAACCTTGTGGTATCGGTCTCCGGCAATACCTCCACAGCTGAGGTGAAAAAACTTGTAAATAAATATCTGCCGTTTAAAACCAGCGGGAAAAAGAATCGCCCGCTTCCCTATCGAGCTCCCCAAAAGCATTCTAAAAAAATTAAGGTTATTTATAAAAAAACTGAACAGGCCCACCTCGTTCTCGGGGTGCCCACCTTCGGCGGCACACACCCCGATAAGTATGTTGCTAAGGTGTTAGCCACCATATTGGGCAAAGGCATGAGTTCTCGGCTGTTTACGAGCGTTAGGGAACGTCTGGGGCTAGCTTATTATGTAAGAGCAGGTTCCAATCACTACACCGATGCCGGCTATTTTGCTGTTAGTGCTGGTGTAGATGTAAATCGCATCAATTTGGCAATAAAAACTATTCTCAATGAGTTTAGGGAAATAACTAATAAGTTGGTATCAGCCAAAGAATTAAAAAAAGCCAAAGAGTATATGATTGGCGGATTGGTTTTGGGGTTGGAGGATTCTGAGGCAGTCGCTTATAGTTTTGGCACTCGCGAACTGCTGTATGATGATATTGTTACTGTCAATGAAATAAAGAAGAAAATCCGCTCTGTTACGGTCAAACAGATTCAAAGACTAGCCAAACGGATATTTAGAGACCAAAATCTGGTGTTGGCGGTCATCGGACCCTATAAAAATACTGATAAAATTAAAAAAGTCGTTAAATTGTAGGAGGCAATTATGGAAAGAAGTTTTGTCATGCTCAAACCAGATGCGCTGAAAAGAGGTCTGGCAGATAAGATTATCAAACGATTTACTGATGCCGGGCTCAGTATTACAGCTCAAAAGAAAATGACAGCTAGTCAGGAAATTGTGGAACAGCACTACCCTATTGATGATGAGGACTATGTTATCGGGCTGGGTCATAAAGACACCAGTAATCTGTCAGAAACCGAAAAAACAGAAATTTACGACAAAAATATGTTCATCATCAAGGCTATGCACAAATTTATGCGCTCTGGTCCTGTTATTGCTATGATTATTGAAGGGCCAAAAGGCACGATTAAAAAAATCCGTGAAATAGTTGGGAAAACCAACCCGCCTGAAGCCGCTCCTGGTACTATCAGAGGCGATTTTGGCGAGGATTCCTATGAGCAGGCCGACAAGGAGGGCAGATCTGTCCACAATCTCGTTCACGCTTCCGGAACCTCGGCAGAGGCCGAGCGTGAAATCAAGCTCTGGTTTCCTGAACTGGCGCAGAAGTGAATTGACGTTAAAATTATCTAGAATTGATGAACGGCTCATAATATGAGCCGTTCACCTTTTTCTTGTCCCTATCTCCTTGCGTTCTACTCTTCACTTTTCCATCATTTGACATTGTTTTAGAATTTGTTTTATATTTAGCTGGACTGGGGAAAACATTAGACTAAACTTGTCCCTTAACAATCAACAGGTATATTGCTTCACCGTAATAGTTGCTTGTTCTTTGTTGAGGGAGAGACAGGGCTAGCGCATAGAGCCCCCATAACTTAATAGCACAAGTTTGTCTCTCCCCTTTTTGAATTTAAAATTGTCTCCCGTCGCCCAGTATTTATGTACTTATTTTTGTGTTTCTATGCGGTTATTGTTTCCTCTTGACAAATCCTATGGTATCTTTCCATATCACGAATTTTTTTATTCCAAAATTGGCAAAAGCCAATGTGGATAACTCCCCTCTTTTTAAAAGTTATCCACATTAATATACAAAATATTTATGGCATAAATATTTTCAAAAAGAGAGTTATCCACCTACAAGAGTGTTGTAGGTGTTTTGATTATTCCGCTTCCATATTATATAAAAGACCTACAAGACCCTTGTAACTTGACAAATTAATAAAAAAATGACGATTTTTTTATAGGTGTAGAAAAATCAAAAAATATTATGACATAAAACTGACCTACAAATCAAATGTAGGTACCTACAAGACCCTTGTAACCTCACCTACAACGCCCTTGTAGGTCATGACAATTTTGGTTACAAGCGTGTTGTAGGTCTACAATCTTTGAAAATCCGCTACCATACTATATATGTGTATGTCAGTGTTTTATAATGATCAAAAAATATAGGCAAAAAAATTGGGGGTTGCAAGACCCTTGTAGGTTGACCTATAATGGTCTTGTAGGTACCTACAAGACCATGTTAACCCTCGCAGCAATTTTTGCCATTTTAGTGATTTTTTACGCCAGCACCTAACACGGTGTTGTAGGTGTTTTGATTATTCCGCTTCCATATTATATAAAAGACCTACAAGACCCTTGTAACCCCCAAAATTACGATTTGCTAATATAACTTCGAAAAAATTATGAAAATTGAACAAAAAGTCGAATTGAAAAAAGTCGAAAAATCGAGAAATCCCAATGTGGATAACTTTCAAGTCTCGTCCGATTCTAATATTGAAACTTACTCTTTATCCGAAGTTGCCAAATATTTAAATGTTAATGAGGGGACTCTGCGCAACTGGGAGAAAAGATTCAGTGAATTTCTTTCTAATTATCGTAATCAGCTTAATCATAGGGCCTTTACCGAAGGTGATGTTAAGGTGTTAGAACGTATCAAAGCTCTAATAGAATCAGGTCTTTTCACCCAATCTGGCGTTAAGCACATGCTGAGCAATAAAAGGGGTTCCCGGTCCGGGGGCGCCAATCAAGAGGGGATTGTTCCGGTAGAAAATATGTTCGCCAAACCTCCTTCAGGAGTAGCCCAGATGGATGACAAGTACAAAGAAAAGCTACTGATGGCGCTCAACTCCTTAGGTTCAGAAATTCACGCTCTCAGACGCGAAACTAGAGAGGATTTAAAAGAATCGCTAAAACGTGAGATTGAACATCTAACTTTATTGCTTTTTCCACCAGAAAAGCCAAAACGACCTTGGTGGAAGATCTGGTAGATTCCGCCGATCGGTGAAGAGGAAGGGGGACTCAGTATTCTTTTCCTCAGGTTGTGTACATTATCAATCGGGAGAGAACATCTTCCCAAAGGAGGTAACAGGTGGCCGAGGAAACCTCTGTACAGGAGGTAGTGATGTGTGACTTCCACAAAAGAGTCCTTCCCGGAAGGTTAGTGGATGTGCCCGTCGGAAGCAAGAGATTCGGTTTTCACGGTGTCGAAGAAACCAGCTTAGCACTGCGCTTTCTCTGTTATCAGTGTGCCGATCGGGTTGAAAGAAAGGATATGTTTCTTTCAACCGATCTGGTTACATACCTTGACGGAAGCGGCGAACCAATCAGGCCAAGTCGGGAGATGTTAGTTTAGCGGCGGTTATCTCCGGATAGCCGCCATTTTTTATCTGTAAGATATTTGTCTCGCTAAAAAAGTTTATAAAACGGGCTGACAAACGCCATAATCAGGGTATCATTGGTGAAGATAACAAAATTTCTAGATAATTAGTAGTGTGCTATGAAAAAAGCCATTGTGAAGCCAAAAAAGGTGAAAAAACGTAACTGGCGGGATCACTTTAAGCCCAGTGAAAACTTCAAGTTGGATAAAAACTATCCCAAACCAACTGTTTTTGTAGCGATGAGTGGGGGGGTGGACTCCTCCGTAGCCGCCTATTTGCTGAAAAAAGAGGGTTATCAGGTGGTGGGGGTGTTCATGAAGAACTGGTCTTTCCCTGAAGTTTCTCTGAAACACTGCCAATTGTTCAAAGATTACAAGGACATGGTAAAAGTCTGTAAATTTCTGAAGATTCCATATCTGGTCTTTAGCTTTGAAAAGGAATACAAAAAACGGGTGATGGAAAGGTTTTTTAGGGAATACAAGACCGACCGTACACCAAATCCGGATATTTTGTGCAATACCGAGATTAAGTTTGACCTGTTTTTGAAGAAAGCAATCAAACTGGGCGCTGATTTAATCGCTACCGGACACCATATAAGGCGCAAATGTGCCAATGACCAATTATCAATTACCAATGGTCAATGTAAGAAATATCATTTATTAAAGGGAAAAGACGCTATAAAAGACCAAACTTACTTTGTTTATAATTTAACACAAAACCAGCTCTCACACTGTCTTTTTCCGATAGGGGAGTACTCAAAAGACCAAATCCGCAAGATTGCTCATAAATTAGGGCTTCCGACTGCCTACAAACGGGATAGCCAGGGGATTTGCTTCATCGGCAGGATCAACGTAAAAGATTTTCTTAAGACCAAAATTGCAGAGCGGGAAGGAAATATTGTCGATATGAAAGGAAATGTGCTTGGCAAACATGAGGGAGCTTGGTTTTACACTATCGGCCAGAGGCGAATTGACGGACTTTCTGGAACTACTAAGCCGTTGTATGTGGTAGCCACGGATGTAAAGAAAAATCTGGTAATTGTTGGTCCAGACAGGGCGACCTATCGCAAAGGCGTAATTCTGGAGAAGTTCCATCTGATTGATAAAAGTTACTTCAGTTGTCATCCTGAGCGAAGCGTAGCGAAGTCGAAGGATCTTATAAAACAGATTCCTCGACAAGCTCGGAATGACAGGGGAAAAAGCGGAAATGAAAGCTATGGTGGTTTAACTGCCAAACCCCGCTATGGGCCTGAAGTTTATCCCGGAAAACTTGAAAAAAGAGGCAGAACATGGCGTTTCATGTTTACTAAGCCCCAAAGGGCTCTCACCCCGGGACAATCTCTGGTAATTTATGACAAAGATGTCTGTTTGGGCGGGGGAGTTATAAAGAAAATTATCAATTAACAATTACCAATTGACAATGAAAGACAGTGAACAGAGTGTAGAGAAATAATAAAAATATCTCCTGAGCGTAGTCGAAGGACTACCCAATGTAACTCTTCGACAAGCTCAGAGAATAAAAAATAATGATTCCAGATTCTAACTTAATTGTAATATAACTAACCTATAAAACGGATATAACTAAATATGGCAGAATCTGCTTCTCGCAAGGCCCCGAGCACAACCGAAGGGCAACAACTGAATAAATTAGCTCTTAATGCCCAAAATGGCGACGATGAGGCCTTTGGACAGATTTTTGATGAAATTTCGGATAGAATATACAGATTTTTAGCTTTTAGAGTAGTAAATCAGGAAGATGCCAAAGATCTGACCAGCCAGACATTCCTCGAGGCGTGGCAGAATTTGTCCAGGTTTGACCCAAATAAGAGCTTTTTAACCTGGATTTTCACAATAGCCAGATATAAATTAATCGACCATTATCGTAAATATAAGTCCACAGTTTCACTTGATGCTGTAACAAATCTGGTAGACAGTACGGATATACAGACAGAAACGGAAAATAAAGCGGCATCAGAGCAAGTTTTGTCTGCTCTCAACCGCTTGCCCGAACTTTATCAGACAGTTTTGAAGCTGAAGCTGGTCGAAGAGCTGAAATATTCAGAAATTGCCGAGATCACCGGTAGAAGTGAGAATAATTTAAGAGTCATAGTTAAACGGGGATTAGATAAATTGCGAAGCAATTTATAAAATAATAAAACTTGTCCTCTCCAATAACAAAACTTGTCCTCGGGCTTGACCCGGGGACCCAGAAAGAAAAATGGCTGGTTATTTATATATTCTTTCTAATCAGAAAAACGGTACTCTGTATATTGGTGCGTCATCTGCTCTAGTTAAAAGAATTTGGGAACATAAAAACAAATTTATACCTGGGTTTAGCCAAAAGTATCATCTCAACAGATTAGTATATTATGAACAATTTGGCGATGTTATCTCAGCTCGCGCCAGGGAAAGGCAACTTAAGAAATGGAAACGGAGCTGGAAGATAGATCTAATCGAAAAAGATAATCCAACCTGGAAAGATTTATATCCATCAATAATTGGTTTTTCTGGACCTCCGGGTCAAGCCCGAAGGAAAGAAGAAAAAGAGCCCGAAGGAAAGAAATAATTATGAATATGAAAAAGCCTAATTTAACTGACAAAGAACTAGCCAAAATTCTGAAAAAAGCAGGAGCTGGCTTCAAATTATCCGATTTTGACAAGGGGATTATGCGGGCTGAGCTTAGCGATGTAATAAAAACAGATTTACAACGAAATAACAAAGGGTCGAAAATTAAAGATATTATTAACCCAAGGAGGTTAGCTATGCCATTAATACCTATGATCATTGCGATTATCATTGCTTTGGGCGGCGGAACTGCCGTTTTGGCCGACAGCGCCAATCCCGGTGACTTTCTCTACCCTGTAGATCAATGGGTTGAGGGGATTCAGGGCAGATTCATGCGCTCCGACGAAGCTAGAGCCATTTGGCAAGCTCGTTTGGGTGAAGAAAGGCTCAAAGAATACCAAGCTCTTCACAGCATCGATCCCGCTAATCTGACCGAAGAGCAGGCGGCTTTGCTTGAACAGCATAGACAAGAAGCTACTGAGCGCCTGCAGAATCGCCTTAAAGGCGTCCGTAATGCTCAGGAACAGCTTGAGGCTAAGCTGGAGTCTGCTACTGACGATACCGTTTATCAGGGAGTAGAAAATGCCCTGAAACGACTGGAGGAGATCGAAGCCCGCCAGGAGGCCAGGATCGCCGAGATAGAAAGAGGTATCGACTTTCCCAAGATCAACGCCGAGGCTAAGCGCAAATTCGAAGAGATGAGACGCGAACACAAGGCCGAGATGGAAAAAATTCGTGAGCAAATTCGTGAACAGATTGACGAATGGGTTGAAGATTTGAATCCTTATCAAGTTCCTAAAAATCCTGTTCCTGAGCCGGAGCCGCTTGATGATGAAGCTGTGGTAAATGATAGTTCCGACAGTGACAATTCAGAGGCCGGTCAGAACGACAGGTTCGGTGGCTTTGGGAGAGTTATAAAGGATATTTTCTAAACCCGAGCAAGATTATCGAAAATTTAAAACCTCTCCTTTTACCGGGGGAGGTTTTAGTTGGTTGTTATCTCTTTATCGTTATTCTAAATATATACTATTTCCCGAGCCTGTCGAAGGATTACATTGTAGTTGTTTATATTTCCCTTTCGGGATTTCTAGTCAAGCTCAGAATGACAGTAGGGTATTTTATTCTCTATTCCTTGTATTTTTATCTGCAAATAGCTACAATACTAGAAGTTGAAGGGACTTAAACAGTAACGATTTGTGCATTAAGTCAAATGGAGAATGTTCGGTACTAGAGCAGGTTTTTAATACATTGTGTAACAAAAATATGGTTATAATCGTTATAGATAGTGTAAGGTCATATGCCTGATCTGCAACTTAAAGAAAAACAGGATACTGAAATTGAGCTAAGACTGATTAAACGGTCCCAAAGTGGAGACGAACAGGCCTTTGGTGAACTCTACGATATTTGGGCCGGGCGGGTTTATCGCTTTGTTTTTTTCAAAGTCAAGAATACAGCAACAGCCGAAGATCTCACCTCTGAGATTTTTCTCAAAGCGTGGCAGAAAATCCATCAATACAAAATTCGAAGCGGTGCCAACTTCTCATCTTGGCTTTATACGGTCGCTCGCAACAGCATCATCGACCATTATCGGATGAATCGTAAAACGGAAATATCTTTCGAGGATTTGCCGGAGATAGCCGACCTTGAAGGACCAGAACCGTTTGCTGAAGAATTAACGATGGAAAGAGCTTTGCGGAGCCTGCCGGATGATTATGAAAGGGTGTTGCGCCTGCGTTTCGTAGAGGATCTGCCGATAGCCAAAGTTGCTCAGAAAATGAAAAAGAAAGAAAGCAATGTCCGCGCTATCACTCATCGGGCACTCAAAAAACTAAAAGAAGAATTGGAAAAATAGAACAATTCCTAAGGATTCCTTGAAGAATTTTTGGGAGATGGCATCCAGCCCAGTCTCCGACTCGGAGAGTCTCAAGACTCAGAGAGAGGGTAACTAAAACCCGGAGGGGGAAAAGAAAAACATCTCTTATAAAAGCATCAAGGAATCAAGCGTGAAAACCAGTGAGTTAGAAAATTTGGAGAAGAACTTGAGCATTCTAGGCAAGAATGCGCATT
Source organism: candidate division Kazan bacterium (assembly GCA_003647645.1). Taxonomy (GTDB): domain Bacteria; phylum Patescibacteriota; class Kazan-3B-28; order Kazan-3B-28; family Kazan-3B-28; genus B79-G16. Next base: position 117,064 of record QMNG01000002.1, read on the forward strand.
TAAATATTGCCCAGCGCCAGCGTATTCGCGATCGGCTTTTCCGCCAGATCGGCCAGTTGGATATTATGGATGCGGTTCAGACAGATACCGACACCAGCGAATTAGTGGTGCCGCTTAACCGCTTAAAACAGATATTCCAGCCCCGTCGGACAATGATAAGCCTGCCCGCAACTTTGGGTATAGTTGCCCTGGTATTTGTGGCTACCCTTGCCACCAGTGTGGCAGCCAAAGACGCCCTGCCGGGTTCTTTCTGGTATCCGGCTAGAAAGGCCTTTGACAGCGTAAAGGTCGTGATCACCCCCAGCTCGCAGAAGGCCGATGTTTTGCTTTCTATCGCCTCAGAGCGCATTGGTGATATAGCGGAGGCCCCTAACCTTGATGCGGCGCTGCGGGAGTCCCGAAAGGCCATTGTTAGCGCTCAAACCGCTGTGGCAGCTCTGAGTGAAGCAGATGAAGAAACATCTGCGGAGCTTTTGAATAAATTAAAAGCCATCATCGATTCCCAAAAAACGATTCTGGCGACCATCGTCAAAGAAAATATTGATGACGAAGCTATTCAACAGAGCGTAATTGCAGTTCGGGAAGAATTAGATGAGCTACTGCCCGAGACAACCACACCGGCAGAGAAGGCGGAGGATAGTGCAGAAGAGGCTGTCCCTACAGAGGGCTATGTGTCGTTCAGCGGCACGATGGGCAGCTACACCGCCAAGCCGACTATCATGGTCGGCGACACCCGCTATTTCTTGGCTGGCAGCGATATTAGTTTGATCCAGTTTATGGGCATCGGCGATGCCACTGCTTTTGGATATTTAGAAGGAGATACAATCACGCTTTCCAAACTGTTGATCGGCGGAAAGGTCGTGTTCGAAGCAAGTCATAATAGTTTAAATCAATCCGCTGACGGTGGCGCGTCAGCTTTGTAATTGCCATCTAAACCTTGGGTCGAGGACGCAAAATAATGTCCGGGTTAGATTCAAAAACAACCAACACACAAATTATAGAATTCTTAAGAAAGATAATAACTAAATGAGTACAGTTCTTTTACAGAAAAGTACAAGAGCAATCGCTTGGTTAATTGCCGCCAGCGTAGCTATTGCTTTCGCGGCTCCCCAAGCTCTTGCTTTTGAAAACCTTGGTACCTTTAGGTATCAATGGAAGTCTCAGAGTGGTACTATCTCGGCTGATGGAACAGCTCACGAAGTGGCCGTCAATCCTGGCGACACTGTTTCGATGAGCTTGACCATCACCAACCGTTCGACCAACCCAAGAGCGTTGGTAATGTACGGTACTAGTGCTCTTCTGGACGAAGGTGCCAGCTATCCATATGCTCACGCAGTGGGTCTTGGCACTTCACACCCAAGGGACAATGTACCAGCCTGGATTGATAGCTCGAGCTTTGCGATCAATGGTAACAGGTTTACCTACTATGATGGCGAACCAGTAAATCCGGGTGAGGATATGACATTGACCTTTGACGTAAAGATCTCCAGTACTGCCGCAAACGGTACTTATGATCTTTACACAGAAATTGTTCGCGAGTGGGATGGTTGGGCCCAGCAGGTAACTGCCGCTGGTGTTCCCATCGGTAACGGCGACATTTTCTGGAGGTTCCTCATTGGTGGCACGGTCACCGGTGGTGGCGACCTTAATGTTGGCATTGCTGGTGATACTCCAGCTAGTGATGATGTAGCCAACGGTGCTGTTGATGTGGTTATGGCCAAGATCAACTTTACAGCTGGTGCATCTGACAATGCCTTAGTCAGCAGTCTTGCAATTCGCAGAACTGGTCTGTCAGCTGATGATGATGTTAGTGATATCAAGCTTTATGATGGAACAACTAAGATTGGTTCCACTCAGGGCTTAAATACTACTACTCACAAGGCTACCTTTACTGGTTTATCTTGGCTAATTCCAGCTGGAACAACCAAAACTCTGACCATTAAGGGCTCAATTCCATCTGCGACTGCCGATACGGGTAAAATTATTACCCTGGGAATTCAATCAGCGTCCGATGTTGTCCTGTCTGGGGGCGGCACAGTAGCCGGTAATTTCCCAGCCTATGGTAATGAATTCACCGTCGGTGGTATTTCTGTTGGTCAGTTGGATGTTGACGTTCAGACGTCGCCAGCTGCTGCCAATATCTTGTCTGGAAGCACCGATCAAGCCATCGCCTCGTGGAAGTTTACTGCCAATTCAACCGAAGGATTTGATATAAATTCAATTACCTTCACTGAGATTGGCACCTCCGTTGATAGCGACCTAAGCAATATGGTGCTGAAGATTAACGGTGTTCAGATTGGTACGTCAGTGGCTAGTTTGGCTAATGGTAAGGTTACTTTCACGGGTAGTCCACTATTTAGTGTAGCTGCTGGTAACAGTGAGTATCTCTACATTTATGCTGATATCGCTGATGGTGTCACCTCTGAACGGACCGTCCGCTTTGAGATCAATGCCGCCACGGATATTGTGGCCTACGGCCAAAATTCGAATGGCATTGTAACCGTTACCTACTCAAGTAATACAACGTTTGTTGCTCAGCAGGGTAAGGTAATGACTATTGTTCAGGGTACATTAACCGTTGCGAAGCATGCTACCAACTTAGCCGCTCAAACCTACATCGTAGGCGAGGAGCAGGTTGAGATTGGTAAATGGAAGTTCAGCGCCGGTTCGCGCGAAGGTCTGAAGATCACCAAGCTGATCTTCAATGAGGACTCAACTGCGACCAGCACTGATTACCAGAATGCCAAGCTCTACATTGATGAGTCGGAAACACCAATCTCCGCCGGGGGTTCAATCAGCAGTACAACCATTACCTTTGAGGACGGCAACGGCTTGTTTGAAGTTCCCAAGAGCGGAAACACTGTCGTTACTCTGAAGTTTGATATTTCATCTTCAGCTGTGGCTGGCGATGACTTCCGCGTTGGTATCGGTACCGATTCAAGTTCATACACAAATATCACGATGTATGGACTGACTTCAGGTGACAAGATCGATCAGGATTCAAGCCATATCACTCTGACATCGTGTTCAGACGGTGATATGAATACCCACACAGTTGCTGCTTACGGTACTTTGGTTGTTTCTAACGGTCCGAATACTCCGGCTGCAGCCAATTATGCGCTGGGGACTGACGACTATGAATTCCTGCAGTTTAGAATGCAGGCTAGCAGTGAAGCTATGCGGGTTACAGCCCTGACAGTTCGCTTCTATGATGATGCTTCTAGTTCAGATGCTTATGCAAGCGGTGATGAAATTGCCACAGGTGATGTAACAAATGTTGCTTTGTACTACTGGGATGGCAGTGCTTGGATAATGCTGGGATCGGAAGTAAGCAGCCCGACTACGGGTGTCGCTTCCTTCACCTTTGATCACACCATTCCCAAAAACACCACAGAAACTTACAAGGTTGTTGGTGACATTCCTACAACCTCGGCTGCCAGCTATATCTACGCTGATGTTGGTGCCACCACTGGTGCTACTACAGGCGTAACCACCGCCGCTGATATAACGACGACGGGTGTGTCCTCCGCTGCCAGCATTGATGAAACCGGTTCGGCCGATGGTAATCTGATGACCAAAGTCACTCCGATTATCACTGTGAACGCTTCAACCGTTCCAGCTGCCAGAACCGTGATTAAAAACGGTAATGATATTCTGCTTGGCAAATTCTTCCTAACTGCTAATGATGTTGAAGACATCAAGATTAGCACACTGAAGATATATGCCGACGATACCGATGCGATGAATTCGACATCCGGTGTCGATGGTGATATCTCCACTGTTTACCTTCGCTTTGACGACGGCGGCACTTGGAGAACAACCAAAACAGAAAACTGGGTCAGCGACACGCCGGATTACATTACCTACACCGGTTCGGACTTTAATGATCCGAACGAGTGGGTAGTGCCCAAAGGCGGCAGCTTGGTTGTTGAGATTCGTGGAGATATTACCGATACAGGTACCGCTTATGTAGGTATGACCACTGCATCAACCAACGTTGTTGGTTCGGGCTTAAGTTCAGGTACATCAGCTACCATTTACGATTACCAGAACAACGCCTACAACCAGGTTTGGGCGTCTCCCAAACTGACTCTAGCGGCTTCCGGAACGCTCACTGTTACCGCTGCAACTGATACACCATCAGTTCAGATGGTGACGGCTACTTATGACACGGATAACCGGACAACTCCAACCTTCTTCCGGATTAAATTGGCAGGCGCCAATGAAGCCATTGAAGTTGATGCTCTCCGCGCTAAAGTTGCCGACGCCGGCGATGCCAGCGAGGACGATAACTTCTCTGGCACCGTGTATGTTTACGAAGGCGGTACAATGAGCGACAATGTTCTGACTGGCGGTACGCTGGTTGGTTCAGGCACGCTCATTCCTGTCAGCAGCGCTGATGCGGCTGCCGACATCATCTTCGATACAGTGGTTACAGTGCCTGAAAATGGCAATGCGTATCTGACGCTTTTGGCAGAGCTCAACTCCATGACAGAGGGCGCTGACAGTATGGATGTTCCTTATCTTGGTCTTGATTACAATGTCCAGACCGGTATTTGGGACGCCAACTATGCGGACGACTACAACATTCGGGCTACTGGTACTCAGTCCAACTCCAAGATTTACTCGGCTGGAACCATTACTTCCATTCTCAAGGGAGAAGCCGCTGTAGTTGCCAAGACCGCGTTGGGTATGGCCAAGCACAGCAACTCGCCGTCTGGCACTGCTACTCGTCATGCCAACCACACTATCTTCAAACTGGCGATGACTAACACCAACCCAGACCAAGATGCTCTGTTCCGGGCTGGCGCTGCGCAGTACACTGCCACTACCGCTTCTGCGGGAGTAGGCACTTGGACGGCCTGTACAGTTGGAGATACCGTAGCTAACGATAGTACGAATTACATCACCGGTTCAGGCGCGGTTAAGGTAACACTTGACACGCCGGCAGCCGTTGGTGATGGTATGTACTGGAAAGCGGACGCCGCTACCGATCTGTCAGACTACGAGCGGGTTAGTGTCTGGGTTCGCAGCTCAGTGGCTATTGCAACTGCCGGAGATCTTGAGTTCGAAGTTGATGACACAGACGCACTGGCTTCGCCTGAGCTTAATAGCGATCTGCCAGTGTTGAATGCCAACACTTGGTATCGCCATGACGCGGCGTTAGGTGACGCCATTGAAGATGATGCTCAGTATTGGGGAGTTCGGGTGGCTGCTAATCATACAACTTACAACTCGGCTGTGATTACACTCGATAATATCGTCTTCTACAGAGACGCCTTGACTGTCAATCTGTCTTCGAATGGTGGCTTGTTCAACACTACCGGCGCTACTAATACGGCGATAACTCTGAAGGATGGTACAACCACCTTGGCGACGGGTTACTACTCTGGCACCGGTACGGCTAAGTTGTCCACCAGTAACGGAGAGGTCACATTTATTCCAACTACCGAGCGGACAATTCCCGCCAGCGGTAAGACTTGGGATATTGTTGCTGATACTTCTACATTGGTAACGAATACCAGCAAGGACCTGACGATGCTGATAGATCTCGGCTCGGCCAGTTCAGCAGGCGCGATCACAGAGGGAGATGTGTTGTGGAACGACAACAGCTATACGCTCAACATCGGTTGGGTGGATAACCGCGATACATCCACACTGAGCGCTGGTCTGAACTTCTAAATCTGAATAACATGTTTGGCAGTTGAACTCTAATTAAAAAAAACTGCACGAAAAAGCCCCGTCTGCTGACGGGGCTTTTGGTTTGCATTATTTGATAAATAATAGAACCCAAACGCAAGCTGGCGTTTGATCCAGCGGTACTTTTGTCTTGCCAAAAGTACCCAAAAGCGTTTACGCGTTCGCTTTCGTGTCTAAATACTAAATAAACCGTCTTACTGCTTACGCCCAAACTCACCTCGATACTCCGTATCGGGGTTCAAACAGTGGGCTTCGCAACGACAGTTTATTTGATTTAGTTCCCTCAAGCTCAACGCTAGTTATTTGCTTCGCAAAGTGGAGGAGATAAATAGTATATACTATGTTATATACTATTTCCTGAGCTTGTTGCAGGACTACTTTGGGTTTTGTATCTCTTCGACTACGCTCAGAGAATAAAGAATATTTTTCTCTACTCTCTATACTCTATTCTCTGCTTAATAAAAAAGGCCGCCGATCAGTGGGCCCTAAGTAAATATGTGGCTACGACCGGCGGCGCAAAGAGCACCGTACCGTCATGTCGAGCTTTATTGTCTTAGGACCAAAGAAGGGGACAAATTTCTTTATCCGCTTGTCTGGTCCCAAAACCAGCTCGAAAATTTTTGAAAATGTGCAACAACAAGTTTTATGTTGATGTTACCACAACAGAACGGCAACGGTTTAGTTATACCATAGTTGTCTAGTTTGTGCAAGGGTTTTGTCTCGGAGATATAAAAATATTGGCTCTAGAACAGTATAATTTATTTAATTTTTCTTTGAGCTTAAGAGCTAAAAACGGTATAATATGGTTAGAGTACAGAGAATAGAGAGTAGAGAATAAGAACAACATTGCTGTCATTGCGAGGAACGGAAGTGACGAAGCAATCTATATCTAGGCACTTAGATTGCCACGCTCCGCTCGCAATGACAAATGATAGGAAGATAATATAAAAGTTAATTCGGGGACGACACAAAAGGCAAAGAGGATGAAAATTAAAATCAGTTATATATTTTTGGGGATATTGTTGCTATCAGCAATGATTGCGCCACTACGCGCTGTAGCCGCCATTGATGCGCCTTGGGGCGTGGTGGTCGAGGAAGGTGACAGTAAATATGATCTGCGGCTCTGGTGGGCCAATCCTAATATCGCTAACTTGGATCATATTAATTTGTATATGGCAGCCGGCTCTCTTGAGCACCCCAGCGTGATAGAAGTTGGCGGAGAGCAAGCCCGGCCGCATCAAATTGGCACCTACCAAGTTGAAGATTTAATTTCGGGGGTTTGGTATTATTTCTATTTGGTTGCAGTTGATACAAAAGGGAATGAAAGTCCTCGCACCGACTATTACAAACGCCGGACTGGAATAGCTGCCGATGTTACATCACCGTATAGTGTCAGTTCTGTGTTTGTTAATGATGTTCGGCACGATGGGTTGACTCTTAATTGGGCAAATCCGGGTGATGACGATTTCTACCGAACTTTAATATATCGTTCAACCGACAGCAATGTTCTGGCCAGCGAAACTAACTTGCTTGGACGGCAAGTGGCGCTGCCAAGCACCGTTAAAAAGTATGTTGACAGCGGTCTCGAGCCGGAAACTACTTATTACTATCGCCTGGTAGCAGAAGACGTTAAAGGCAATAAAAGCGAGTCAGTTATCGTGTCAGAAACAACACAGGCCGCGCCAGTAGCGGAACCCGAGCCGGAGCCCGTTGAACCAAGTGAATCTGAAGATCAAGATGACGCTGGCATCGTTCCGGATGTGATGCCGAATCCGGCCCTGTTTGATTACCGAGCCGAATGGGTGAGTCAAAGCGGAACAGTAAATAACGCCGGCACTGCTCATGTAGTCACGGCCAGTGTTGGTGAAACAATTACCCTGGAATTAACTTTAAAAAATACCGGCTCATCCTGGTGGTATTTTAAAACTCCGGATAACGCTCATGAAGTAAAGATTGGAACTTGGAATGAGGCTGACAGAATAAGTTTATTTAAAGCTGACAGTTGGCTATCCGTTAATCGCGCTTCTACGCTCGATGCGGTTGTGCCGACAGGCAGTATGGCTACATTTAGTTTTGATTTGACAATTCCCGCCGATACAGCGGCCGGAGTCTATTCCGAATACTTTCGGCCGGTGGCAGAGTATGTTGAGTGGTTTGGCCCAACGGGAATATTTTGGGAAATAGAAGTGAACTAGAATCATGAATCATGAATCAAGGGAAACCGCCACTCGTCATTCTGAACTTATTTCAGAATCTAGATCCTGAACTAAACCTGTGCTGGTCTTGCCGAATGTATTCAGGATGACAATAGATAAGAAACAAAAACATCCATAATTCGTAATTCTTTATTCATAATTCAAACTTATCATGTCCAAAACAACAACTTACGTTCTAATTGCAGGGGTCATAATTATACTCGCAGGAGTCGCTGGATACTCTTTCATGCGGAATACCGGTGAAAGTTATGCCAGCAATGCGATTGAGTTATTTTTAGACGGTAAATATGACGAGGCACTGACTGCTGCTGAACAGGCCCGCAGGAAAGGATACAATTCTACTAACTTTGGAATTATGTATGGTCAATTGCTGGCTGAACTGGGCCGGTACGACGAAGCCCGAGCCCAGTACGAGTTAGTCAAAACAGAAGACCCAAGCGCTATCATGGCTGTTGATGAATTGTTAAACAAACTTCCCAAATAAAATAACCCGTCATCCTGAATTTAGTTCAGGATCTAGATACTGAAACAAGTTCAGTATGACAATATTAAGTGGCAGAATGACAATACTACAAATATGAAAAAAGGATTTGTGTACATTCTGACTAATAAACCCAAGGGAGTTTTGTATGTTGGGGTAACTAGTGATATAGAAAATCGTATTGGTATACATTCGCTCAATAAAAATAATTCATTTGTTGCCAAATATAAACTATATAAATTAGTCCATTTAGAAGAGTTTAGTAGTATTGAAGAAGCAGTAAGAAGAGAAAAACAAATAAAAAATTGGCATAGAAATTGGAAAATCAACCTGATTGAAACGAATAATCCAAAATGGGATAATCTATTATTAGATTCTGAAACAAGTTCAAAATGACGATAAAATATATATGAAATTTCTGAAATTAATCAACAGCAGTTGGATTACAAATATAGCTCTCTGGGGAATTTTGTTGACGCCGCTGTTTTTTGTCGAGGATTTTAAACCAAATCCCCATTTTGCCAAGGGCATATACTTTTTTGGCATCAGCACGATTTTTTTTGCCTTTGCTTTCTTTACTGTCAATTGGTCACAAATAAAACGCTGGTTTAAACATCCGTTGGTGCTGATTGCCACCGCTTGGCTGTTAATTGCAGCTTTGGCCTCGGTTTTTGGTATTAATTTATATGTTAGTTTTTGGGGCAACCCCGAGCGTTTGGGTGGGTTGATAACGGCAATTTACATATACGTGCTGCTGATCGTATTGCTGGCATATTTACAAAAAAATATTGCGGTTAAAATTCTTTCGATTATGAGTTGGGTCGGCGGACTTGTTGCCCTGTTTGCGATTGCCCAAAAATTGGGGTTTGTTTCGTGGTGGCCCAGCTTCGAAAGGCCCATCAGCGTTATGGGGAATGTGATTTTCTTGAGCACATTTTTGATAATGACGATATTTATTACCCTGTATTTTGCGTTGCAGAGCCGCACGGTATGGCTCAAGCTGACATACGGGATGCTTTTCATCGCGCAAATTATCGCACTGTTTTTGGCGATGTCCCGCGGGCCGTCAATAGGACTGGTGGTGGGTCTGCTTACTTTTACTATTGGCTGGTTGTGGATAAAATATGCTAAATCTCAGACCAAATTTTGGAAGACAGTTGGTATTGTATTTCTGGCTATGATTATGCTGATTGGGGGATTGTACTTGGTAAGAGAACCGCTTGGTATTCAAAGGCTTTTCAGATACTCGGTTACAGAGGGCGGCGCATCACACGCCCGTTTGATTGTTATGCAGTCAGTTTTTAACGGGGCCTTAAAAAGACCAATCTTGGGATATGGCCCGGAAAATATCTATGTGGCATACAACGATAGCTATCGCCCTGAGTTAGCCCGGTATGACTATCGCGAGACTTTTGCCGATAGGGGGCATAGTGTATTGATCGATCAGCTGGCTGCTAATGGTATTTTAGGGTTGATTGCTATGTTGCTGTTTGTCGGTGGTTTATTTATCTATAGCATAAAGTGGCTCAAACGGGCCGATACCTATTCTGAGAAAATTTTGGCGGTGGCTTTCCTGACCACGATAACGGCCTACTTTGTCCAAGATTTGGTTGAGTTTGAAATGATATCAAATTATATCTATGGGGCAATTCTGGTTGCTCTTTTGCTGTGTTTGGGTGCCAAAGACAACTCGGCGGTTGCCAACATTAGAATGAACTGGCTCAACTGGACAAGCGGGGTAGTTTTATTGGTAGTCAGCTTTTTGGTGGTGTTCGGCGTTTCTTTTTCCTCGTGGCGGGGCTATTTATACAGCCGTCAGGCGTACAAAGCTTATGCGTTTTCGAGCGACTATGAACTTGCAAAGGGGTACTATGATCTGGCCTTTGAGATCAACTCCCCGTTTGCCCATTGGTATCTCCGCGAAAATTATGCGCCGTATGTTGCCGAATATGCCAACAGACTATTCAGAGATAACCCCGGGGTTACTTCAATTATATTAGATGACGGCATTCAGAGATTAGCAAAGTTTATTGAGCGCGAACCGGCGGATATCCAAACCCGGGCCAACTACGCCAGTTTGAATTTAATTTTGGATGATCTGTTGGAGGGCCGAACAGAGGGAGACAGATTATTCAATGAATTGCTACGGGAAAATCCCAATCGGGAATTCTTTTACTTGGCTTGGGGCAAAAGTTTATTTTTGTCCGGCAGAGTTGAAGATGCTAAAGAAAAAATATTGCAGTCGATGAGTTTGGGAAGTATTCCGGCGGAAGCATATTTCTGGCTTGGTACAGTTGAAGCTTACCAGGAGAACGAAGCGGAAGCTCTGGAGAATTTCCATAAATTTGCTATGCGGCCAGTGAAGCATTTTAAGTTTAAGAATCATCTCCAATATGCCCTCGATTATTTATTAGAGCGGGAAGTTTTTGAAGATGCCATCCCGTTGCAAAAGTTTTTAATTGAATTAGAGCGCGATAATCAGCAATACTGGCTTAACCTTTCAGTGTTATACCGCGACACCGGGCAAATTGAGATGGCCCGTCAAACAGCCCTGCGGATACTCGAGTTATTCCCAGAGACGCGAGAAGATGTTCAGGATTTTATTAATTCCCTTTAATTTTGGCTATGAGTTTTTTTAAACTTCTTCACAGTAACGGGCTGGCTAATTTATTTTTTTGGCTGATTCTACTGACACCAGTGTTGTTTGCGTATAATACGATTTATGCGAGCATATTCGGCAGGGGAATATGGTTTTTTATACTGTTGGCATTACTGCTGAGCGCCTCATTGTTTACCATGCAGTTTCATGCCATTAAACAACTGTTTCGGCATCCAATCTTCTGGATTATTTTGGGCTGGCTAGCTCTCAGTACTGTATCTGCTGTGTTGGGCGAGAACTTCTTTGTGAGTTTTTGGGGTCCGGTAGGCAGGTTAGGCGGGTTAATCACAATGATCAATGTGTTTTTACTCTTTGTTCTGGCTGTTACCCAAATCCAATATCGGGGGGTTGGCAACGTTTTAAGAATAATGACACATGTCAGCTCGATAGTGGCGCTATATGGGATTATTCAATTTCTACGGAATATTAACTCTGATTTTTTGTTTAATGAAAGGCTGGTTTCTAGTTTGGGTAACCCGCTCTTTTTGGGCTCGTTCCTGCTCCTGACCGTATTCTTTGCATTATATTTTGCTCTCACATCCCATAGCCGATGGGCTAAAATTCTCTTTGGAACTGAATTTATTGTTCTATTTTCGGCGATAGTTATGACCATCTCGCGCGGGCCTAATATTGCCCTATGCCTTGGCCTAATTGTTTTTATTGTTGGCGGGGTCATAATTCTGTCGCGGAAGTGGCAAACTGCTGTTCTGCGGCTGCTGGCAGTTGCAGTAGGTCTAGCTCTCATTGGCGGCACGGGGTATCTTCTCCGGGAGCCGCTCGGCATTGAAAGACTCTTTAATTATTCTATGACTGGCTCAATCCAAAGTAGACTGATAACTTATGAAGCCCTCTGGAAATCCGTGTTGGAAAGACCGCTGCTTGGATATGGGTTAGAAAACGTCAATCTGGCGCATGATCTGAATTATAATCCCATTCGTGAGCAATCCGGGTATAAAGAATCCTTCACTTCGCGGGCCCACAATGTGTTTATAGATCAGCTGACTACCAACGGCTTTGCCGGAGGCGTTTTTTTGTTGTTTTTCATTGGAGCGGTAGGTTGGCTGATTGTTGGATGGTTTAGGCGATCTAAAAAAATCCGCGCCAAATTGTCTGCGTTAACATTTATGGCCACAGCCATTGCATATTTTGTGCAAGATTTAACCTTATTTGAAACTCCGATGGTATATATCTACGGCATATTGATATTGGCATGCTTGGTGGTTGTGTCCAGGCGACAGCCATTCTATCTGGAGCATTATAAGGCCAAATGGCCGCAGTTGATGTTGGCGAGTACCGTTAGTGTGGCGGCCATTATATTGATTCTTAACGTCTATCAGCCGGCCTATGCCAATGGTGTCCGGCTTAACCGGGCGATGTTGGCCCAATCGGCCCAAAACTACGATTATGCCGCGCAGCAGTATAAAGGCATTGAAGAAAGCCCTTCGCCTTGGAACCATTTCTTTTTTAGAAAAAGCTATGCTGGGTTTGTTACAGAGCAGGCGCTGCGGCTCATTTATAATAATGAAATTGAATCGGCTAAAGAAATATTGCTGGATGGGGTGGCGGCTATAAATAAATTAGCCGATCGGGAGCCATCGCAGATTCAAATTAAACTTGCTGCGGCCTACATGGAGGTAATTCTTGATTCAATTGATCCATCAAGAGGAAATCTTGGAGATAAACTATTTGAAGAATTAGTTGATAAATATCCGAATAGAAGAACCACTGTTAAAGCTATGTGGGGGACAGCTTTGTTCTCTATTGGCAGAGATTGGGAGGCTTTATCTCATCTCAAGGATGCCACCTTAGCCAAATATGTATCCGGTGAGCCACACTTTTGGTATGCTGTCATCAATGATGATGTCGGTGGAGACGACAATATTACATTGCAGCACCTACAAATTGCCATTAAAAAAGGTCTGGGAGACGTTGCCACCAATAGTTCCGCCCTTCAATTCGCTGTCAAATTCTTGGTAGAATCTGGTGATTTTGAAGATGCTATTATCCTGCAAGAAAAGCTGGTTAAATTGCCGCCGAAAGTTGCCAAGCATTACATTGGTCTGGCAGTGCTGTATAAATCGGCCGGCAAATCGGAGAAAGCCAGCCAACTGGCTCGGGAAGTGCTCAAACAGTTTCCTAATTTGACTAGTGAAGAACGAGAGGCAGCTCAATCTATGATTCACTAGGTTTACGCAGTAGCAGAGAAGTGAACAGTCCGATATTGGGCCAGATTTTGCAGATGGCATTGCCCAAAAAAGTGGGTAGAGGGTAGATGGTATGTGATTTACCCGAGATTAGTTCAAATCCGTGTCGGCGAGCTACTTCTATTAGGGCCTTGTATGTAAATACTGATTTGTGTGGGTGGAGTGGATGTTCTCCCGTAAATGGACTAATTTTAAACTTTGATGGCGCCAAACAATTTGGCAAAAATCCAAAGAACAACATCAGCCGATAGTGCAGAGCTGCCAGATTAACGGTTTCTAACATTAATAAACCTCCAGGCTTAAGTACTCTGTAAATTTCGTCAAGATAACCATCTGTATTTGTGAGATGTTCAATGTTATGGATAGAAGTTACTAAATCAAAATAGTCACTTTGATGGGGGAATGGTTTATTTAAGTCACCAACTGTAAAATGAACATCCAATTTAGTGCACTCGTTGTCGTAGGTTTGGATATCGATAGCATGAATTTCAGTGGCTCCAACTTGTTTGGCCATCACTAGTGCCAATTCACACCGAGCCGAGCCGGTGTCAAGCATAGTTGTGGCTTTAATTTGGCTGAGTCGCTTTAAAATAAACTGGCGATCCAGTTTGTTGGCTTCCTGATTTCCAATTGGCCATGCTAAACTCATAATTTATTTCTTCAACATACTCAGTGCTGTATTAAAAACCTCTTGTACAGTAATATCTTGCATATGATAACCCTCTGGATGCTTACACACCCGGCCGTACTGCTGTTGGGTACAAGAGGTTGGAGGGCCGTGATAGATAGTACGGTGTTGAGAACCGTATGGTCCCCACTTGACTGGTGTGTTGGCTCCATATAGTCCCAATACTGGGGTCCCTGAGCTGGCAGCAAGATGTAATGGGCCAGTATCTAAACTAATAACCAACTTTGCTCGTTTAAACAGCTCTAGCAGTTGGCTTAAAGTAGTTTGGCCGACTAAATTTGTATGATTTTTGTTGCTCTGGGAAAGTATTTTTTCAACTATAGGTTTTTCCTCTTCGGCTCCGGTAAAAGCAATTTGATACCCCCTTTCTGATAGATCGTCGGCCAGTTTTGCAAATCGATCGGTTGGCCAACGGCGCGATTTAGCTGTAGCGCTCGTACCCGGATGGATTGCAATGAGTTTTTTGATGTTATTTTTTTGTAGGAATGTTTCAATATATTGGGCATCTGTCTCTGCTGTTCTAAAAGTGGGAGCGATTAACTTTTTCTCTTTCAATGGAGCCCCGATAACTGCGGCGATACAACCGAAACTCTCCACTTCATGCAGATTATCTGGGTATTTAACTCTCTTAGTTAGCAGAGTATTGCGTCCCTGACCAGAAATGTCAAAACCGATGCGGTGAGGAATACCGGCAAAGAAAGTAATGAGGGAAACCAAACGATAATAGTGACTCAGCTCGAGGACTATATCGAATTTATATTGGCGCAATTTAGAAATAAAAGAGATAAAGTTCCAAGGGGGGATTGTTAATGTAATTATTCCATCAAGATCAGGGGAGTTTTCGAGCAAGGGTTTCATTGAGGACGTTGTCAGAAAATAGATCTTAGCATTTGGATAGTTCTGTCGCACAGCGTGTATAGTAGGCAGCAGTACCAATATATCTCCCATAGCAATTAGTTTGATTATCAGAATTTTTTTTATTTTTTCAGGGCTCGGAGGTATTTTATTGCGGACAAACAGCCCCAACAGATAACACAGTGGAGTGCCTATATATTTGTCGACCTTTTTGAACAAGTTGAGTAAACTCATAGCAACATACATATTATAATAACAGGTGTAAGATAATCTACTATAATTCCATGAACCGTAACAACAAATCTTATAGAATAGCCATCGATGCCAGACGGCTGGGTTCCAAACAATCGTCGGGAATTGGCGTGATGGTTCAGGAATTAATTAATCACATTATAAAGATTGATTGTGATAATCAATACACGATCATCACTTCTAAACAAAGCAATCAACTAATTCCCAAAGGTGTAAGCAATCTAAAAGTGAGAGTTGTGGATTTTCCGTTTTACAGTATAGGAGAGCAACTGTCATATCCGAGATTACTAGCCAAACAAGGCTATGATTTGATCCACTATACAAATTTCAACTCCCCGGTTTTTTTTAGAAAAGCGAAGAGTATTGTCACAGTTCATGATTTGATACCTTGGCTATTTCCGGGTAGCCGCCGTCAACGCAATTGGCTGCATCAACGGCTGTATCGTTTTGTTATTAAACGGTC